>CALMRL010000588.1 GCA_937873345.1 uncultured Beijerinckiaceae bacterium
CCGACAATCTCTACGGCGACAACAGGAGGGTGTAGCCGTAGAGATTGTCGGGGACGTGGCAGGCCGACGCCTCGGCGGCGAGGGCGAAGCGCTTCCGCACGGCGTCGCCGACCCGCAGCGCCGCGGCGAAGACGGGGTCGGCGAAGGGACGGTTCGGGTCATGGCGCAGTTCGCGCGCCAGCATGTGGGGGTAGGTCAGCAGCACGGCGAGCATCGGCAGCAGGCGCAGCATGGCAGCATCCCGGTCGGCGGGGCCATTGTCCGCCCGCTCGCCGCGGAGCGCCAGCGGGTTCTGGTCTAGCGGGAGCAGCGGAGCGAAAAACGCGTCGGCGCTTCTCGAAAACCCGATGCGACACAAGAGGTTGGACGACCGGACGGGATCCGAGATACCCTATCCCGCCGGCAAGCCCGGCACCGGCACGCCGAGCGTGATGAGCAGCAGCAGCGCGTTGAGCACCAGCACCATCGCCGTGCCCAGCAGCGCCGCGGCCTGCGTCAGCGGGCCGTTGACCAGCGGTCCCATCAGCGCGCGGCGGCGGGTGAAGATCACCAGCGCCACCATCGGAATCGGCAGGGCGAAGCTCAGCACCACTTGGCTGAGGATCAGGGCCCGCGTCGCGTCGACGCCCAGTCCGACGACGACGAAGGCGGGGATCACGGTCACCAGCCGGCGCAGCCACACCGGCAGGCGACGGTGCAGGAAGCCCTGCATGATCATCTGCCCTGCCATCGTGCCGACCACCGAGGAGGACACGCCCGAGGCGAGCAGCGAGACGAGGAACACGCCCGCCGCCGCCGCGCCGAGCAGCGGCGTCAGCACGCGGTAGGCGGTATCGATGGCGACGACGTCGGTGTGGCCGCTGCGGTTGAAGGCGGCGGCGGCGAGGATCACCATCGCCATGTTGACCGCGCCGGCCACCGCCAGGGCGACCACCACCTCGCGGTTCGACCAGCGCACCAGACGAGCGCGGGCGGCGTCGTCGCGGACGGCGACGCGGCTCTGCGTCAGGCCGGAGTGCAGGTAGATGGCGTGCGGCATCACCGTGGCGCCGATGATGCCGACGGCGACCGTCACCGCGCCGCCACCGGGCAGCCGCGGCGTCAGCGAACCGTGCAGCACGCCGGCCCAATCGACGGGGGCGATCGCCAGCTCGACGACGTAGCAGAGGGCGATCACCGCGACGAGCGCGCCGATCAGCAGTTCGATCGGGCGGAAGCCGCCGCGATCCATCAGCAGCAGGCCGTAGGTGACGAGCGCCGTCACGGCCATGCCGCTGAAGAGCGGGATGTGCAGCAGCAGCGACAGGCCATAGGCGCCCCCTAGGAACTCGGCGAGGTCGGTCGCCATCGCCGCAACCTCGCTCACCCCCCACATCGCGAGGACGACGCTCCGCGGGAAGCTGTCGCGGCAGTGTTCGGCGAGGTTGCGCCCGGTGGCGATGCCGAGCTTTGCGGACAGGGCCTGGAACAGCATGGCGACGAGGTTGGCGAACAGCACCACCCAGAGCAGCGCGGTGCCGTAGCTTGCGCCGGCCTGGATGTTGGTGGCGAAGTTGCCGGGGTCCATGTAGGCGACCGAAGCGACGACCGCGGGGCCGGCGAACAGCAGCGCGGCGAAGCGCGAGCCGCCGGGACGACCGTGCGCCATCGCCACCATCACCGCCTCCGTGCGGGCCGTCAGCCCGCCCATCGCAACCCCGCTTGACGCCACTCCGCCATCCCCTTCTATAGCCCTGGCTATATGTGAGATAGCCAGGGCTATATGACGGCGCAAGGGTTGCCAAATGCCCGGCTTGCTCCCCATCGTCGCGGCCCCTTCGCCGGAGCGCCGATGCCCAGGGCTCGCCCACCCCTTCCTCCGCCCGACGCGCACGACGGCCTCTGCCCCGGCCCGCCGGCGGCGGAGCAGCTTGAAGGCTTCCGCCACGCGCGCGAGGCACGGCGCTCGGCGCTGGTCGAGGACTACCTCGAACTGATCGCCGACCTCAGCGAGAGCGGCGGCGAGGCGCGGCAGGTCGATGTCGCGGCACGGCTGGGGGTGGCGCAGCCGACGGTCGCGAAAATGCTGAAGCGGCTGACCGAGGAGGGGTTTGTGGCGCATCGCCCGCATCGCGGCGCCGTGCTGACGCCGACCGGCCACGCCATCGCGCTGCGCTCGCGCGAGCGACACCGCATCGTCGAGGCGTTCCTGCTGGCGCTCGGCGTGGCGCCAACTGTCGCCCGTCGCGACGCGGAGGGCTTGGAGCACCACGTCAGCGAGGAGACGCTGGACGCCTTTGCCCGCTTCCTCGACGCGGAATGATCTCGCAGGGACGTTGCAAACTGCGCTTTACCATCCACATGGATGGTACAGAGATGGCGTAGTGAGCGGTGGCATGGCGAGCGATGAGGGAAGGATTGACGGCGAAGCGCGGCAGCGCCAGCCCGACAGCGAGAAGATCACGATCAACCTCGGTCCGGTCGACCTCGGCCGCATCGACCTTCTGGTGCGCGACGGCTTCTACGGCAACCGCACCGACCTGATCCGCACGGCGATCCGCGCGCTCATCGACCGCCACGACGCCGCGCTCGCCCGCTCCGTCGAGCGCCACGGGCTGGAGCTGGGACTGCGGCACGTGTCGCGCGCCGAGCTGGAGGCGGCGCGCAAGCCCCTGCACCTGCGTGTGCTCGGCCTCGCCAGCATCGCCGCCGACGTCACGCCGGAGTTGGCCCGCGCGGCGATCGCCTCTTTGGAAGTCTTGGGTTCGCTGCAGGCCAGCCCGGCTGTCAAGGCCGCGCTGCGCGACCGGCTGCGTTGAGGAGAACGCCCTTGTCCACGGGATCGATGCTGAATCAGGCCTTGGCGCTGACCCGCGCCGGACGGCTCGGCGAGGCCACCGACTTGCTGCGCGACGCCCTGCCCGGCGGCGGGGCGATGGGCTCGCCGCAGCCTGACGCGCGGCGGCGCGAGGGTCCACCGGCCGACGGGGAGCATCCGGGGCCGGGCCGCTTCACCACGCATCTCGTCCGCTGCGCGCAGGGCGAGCGACGCTTCAAGCTGTACGTGCCGTTATCCTATCGCGGCACGGCGATGCCGCTCGTGGTGATGCTGCACGGCTGCACGCAGTCGCCGGACGACTTCGCGGCCGGCACC
>CALMRL010000589.1:0-2106 GCA_937873345.1 uncultured Beijerinckiaceae bacterium
GGCGGAACTGGCCACGAAGCCAGCCCCTGCCGCCGCGGCGCCCACCGCAGCCGAGCCGCTTGCCAACTCGACGGTCGCCGCCGAGATCCCATCGACGGCCGTGCCGGCGGAGCCCGTGGCCGCGCCTGCGCAGCCGATCGCCCCCGAGAGCGGGGCGGTGCCGGCCGGCGTGATGCCCGCCGAGCCGGCGGACGTCGAGACACCTCCGCCGACGGCGACCGGGCGCAAGACGCGGAGCTACTTGTCGGGCTGAGCGGCCAGCGGCAGGATCACGGGCCGCAACGCCCGTCAGCCGTTGACCATCGCCAGCCCTGCCTCGTTGTAGCGGGCGCCGACCACGGCCTCGCGCGGGACCGCGGCGGCGATGGCGTCGAGATCGGCGGCCGAAAGCGCGATAGCGGCGGCAGCCGCGTTCTCGTTGAGGCGGTGGACCTTCCGCGTGCCGGGGATCGGCACGATGTCGTCGCCGCGGTGGAGAACCCAGGCGAGCGCCAGTTGCGCGGCGGTGACGCCTTTCGCGGTGGCGAGGTCCTGCAGCGCCTCGACCAGGGCGAGGTTGGCGTCGAGCGCGCCGTCGGCGAAGCGCGGCGACGTCCTGCGGTAGTCGTCGGCCTCCAGTCCGTCGCGGTTCCGGATGGTCCCGGTGAGGAAGCCGCGCCCGAGAGGCGAATAGGGCACGAAGCCGATGCCGAGCTCGCGGCAGGCGGGAAGCACCTCGGCCTCGGCGTCGCGCGTCCACAGCGAGAACTCGCTCTGCACGGCGCTGATCGGGTGCACGGCGTGCGCCCGCCGGATGGTGGCGGCGCTGGCCTCCGACAGGCCGAGCGCCCGCACGGTTCCGGCCCGCACCAGTTCGGCCATCGCGCCCACCGTGTCCTCGATCGGCACCTTCGGATCGACGCGGTGCTGGTAGAGGAGGTCGATGCGGTCGGTGCCGAGCCGTTTCAGGGAGGCCTCGACCACGGCCTTCAGGTGCTCCGGCCGGCTGTCGACGCCGGCGATCCGCCCCATGCCGGTGCCCTGCTCGGAGATGGTGAAGCCGAACTTCGTCGCGATGACCACCCGATCGCGGACGGGCTTCAGCGCGCGGCCGACCAGCACCTCGTTCTCGTAGGGGCCGTAGACTTCCGCCGTGTCGAACAGGGTGATGCCGATGTCGTGGGCGTGGCGCAGAGTGCGGACCGCCTCCGCCTCGTCCTGCCGGCCGTAGACCCCGGTAAGGCCCATGCAGCCGAAGCCGAGGGCCGAGACGGCGAGGGATGGGCCGAGTTGGCGGGTTCTCATGGGCGTCCTCCCATTGGTGGCGAAGAGTCCACAGGTGGGTCATGCCGCGCCGGCGCGAAAGGGCGGGCCGCGATCATCGCGGGCGGGCGCGGCGGCCGCGCCGCTGTCACCCCTTTGCTAAAAGCCGGGTGTTGCTGCGGCTGTACTTGTCACACAGCATTCGTGAAACCCTGCTTCAAGCATCCATCGTTTCGGGATCGCCTTTCATGACGGATGCAGCTCACACGTTCGGTCCGGCGCCGATCCGTCCGGCGCGCTTGGGCTCCGCGATCCGCCCCGTTCCCTCCGCCGACTGAGGGAACCGCGGGACCGGGCCGGAGGGGCTGAACCGATGCGCGTGCTGATCGCGACCGACGCCTGGCATCCGCAGGTCAACGGCGTGGTGCGCACGCTGACATCCCTGCAGGAGAGCGCCCGCAGGCTCGGCGCCGAGGTGGGCTTCGTCACGCCCGACGGTTTTCCCACCGTGCCGCTGCCGACCTATCCCGGCCTGCGCCTCGCGCTTCCCGGCCGCGGCGAGATCGGCCGCCGCATCGAGGCGTTCCGCCCCGATGTGATCCACGTCGCGACCGAGGGCACGATCGGCCGGGCCGTGCGCGGCTACTGCCTGCGCCGCGGCCTTCCCTTCGCGACGAGCTTCCACACCAAGTTCCCGGAATACATCTCGGCGCGCTTCGCCGTGCCCGAGGCCTGGAGCTACGCCGCGCTGCGTCGCTTCCACGCGGCGGCTGCCGTCACCATGACCTCGACGGCGTCGCTGGCCCGCGAGCTGGGCGAACGCGGCTTCCGCAACCTCGCCTTGTGGGCGCGCGGCGTCGACAC
>CALMRL010000589.1:2116-2404 GCA_937873345.1 uncultured Beijerinckiaceae bacterium
GACCTGTTCCGCCCGGCACCGGCGGCGGCGCTCGACCTGCCGCGGCCGATCTTCATGAACGTCGGCCGCGTCGCCGTGGAGAAGAACCTCGACGCCTTCCTCGCGCTCGACCTGCCGGGCTCGAAGGTGGTGGTCGGCGAGGGGCCGCACGAGGCGGAGCTGCGGCGCCGCTTTCCCCAGGCGCACTTCCTCGGCGCCCGGCACGGCCGGGAGCTGGCCGCGCACATCGCCGCGGCCGACGTCTTCGTCTTCCCGTCGCGCACCGACACCTACGGCGTGGTGCAGCTG
>CALMRL010000590.1:0-1279 GCA_937873345.1 uncultured Beijerinckiaceae bacterium
CGATCGCGACGAGATAGGCGGTGAAGGCGAGCCCGGGCAGGGCGACGATGCCACGAAGGACCAGATGGTGAGCAGGCGCAGGAGGTGCGCGCCGCGCCGCGCCCGAACGCCTCCCGTGCTGCGGCGCCGCTTCGTGGAGTAGCGGGCGCGCCGCGCCGCCTCGCTGAGGGCGCGGGCGACAAGGGCCGCCCGCTCCTTCGACGAAAAGACGGTTGGCACCTGACCGCTCCCGGCCTGACTGCCCGGGGCGTGGCCGCTGACGACCTCGTCGCTCATGAATGGCTCCTGCCTCTGGTCATTCTATCAGGCGCGGCCGGGGGAACCAAGTGTATGGCCGGAAGGGTCGGACCCGACGCTTCGCACCGCGTGACGCCGAACCTGCGAGTCGACGATGCACCCGCAATGCCGCGATCGCGAAAAGCATCCGTTAGCTGTTTGGCAAGCGCGAGCATGGCAGCGTCCTTTTCATGACGCCGCCGGCAGTCGAGGCCGGTCGGCAGTGCTGCGTAAGAGAGTCGACGCCGTGAGCCTGCGTTCCCGATTCCGGCCCATCCCATCACGGGCGGTTCACCTCGTCGCACCGGCCCCCGCCGCAGCCCCGGCCATGGCCGGCAGGCCTCGCAGGATCAGCCTCGCTCTCGTCGCTGTCGCCATGCTCGGCGTCGCCGGCTGCGCGCAGGCCCCGCAGCAGCAGCAGCTCGCGGCGGGGCACGGCAAGGAATACTTCCCCTCTTCCGTCTACGGACCGGCGAGCCGGCGCGTCGTCGCCGACGGCCAACCGATCCCGCGCGGCGGCGGACAGTATCTCGTCGGCAAGCCCTACACCGTCGCGGGCCAGACCTACTATCCCAGCGAGCGGGCGGTGCGGCAGGTCGGCCTGGCCTCCTGGTACGGCGACGCCTTCCACGGCCGGCTCACCGCCAACGGCGAGGTGTACGACCGCGACGGCTTCACCGCCGCCCACCCCACCATGCCGCTGCCGAGCTACGCCAGGGTCACCAACCTGCGCAACAACTACTCGATGGTGGTGCGGGTGAACGATCGCGGACCCTACCATGCCGGCCGAGTGATGGACGTGTCGCGGCGCGTCGCCGAAGCGCTCGACTTCCAGCGCGGCGGCACCGCGAAGATCAAGGTCGAGTACGTCGGACGCGCGTCGCTTGCCGGCTCGGACGATGCGAGGCTCTACGCGACGCTGCGCCGCGACGGCATCGCCGGGCCCGAGGAACGCTCGCTTCTCGCCGAGGCCGCGCCCGCCGCGCCTTCCCGCGTCGCCTTG
>CALMRL010000590.1:1292-1525 GCA_937873345.1 uncultured Beijerinckiaceae bacterium
CCGCCGCGAAAGCGGAGACGCTTGGGAGGAAGCGCGACGCGAGCGGGACGAGGCTCGCAGCGAGCAGGCCGACACGCGCCGCGAGCAGACGGAAGCCCGCCGCGAGCAGGCGGAAGCGCGCCGCGACGCCGACGGGGAGCGGCACCAGGGCTCGTCGAGTCGTCATGAGCAGACCGGGCAGCAGGATGCCGCACCGTCGCAGCATCGCTCTCGCCGTCCCGACGGGGTGGAGA
>CALMRL010000591.1:0-1099 GCA_937873345.1 uncultured Beijerinckiaceae bacterium
GCCGGGAATGCCGGGCCCGTGGCATCAGGCCCCGCCTCGCCCGGCGCGGCGTGGGCGGCCATCTTTGGGTCGAGGTATTCCGTTCCCGGCCCCCGATAGGTGCAGAGCAGGCGCAGCCGCACGTTGTCGACGTGGAAGCGCTCGCAAGCGTCGTCGGTGATCGTTTCGAGCCGCAGCCGAACGCTCTCGACGTCGGCGAGCTCGCCGTACAGGCGCGCGAGGAAGGCGGCGCTCGCCGCAAGCCAGTCGGCGAGCCACGCGGGTCCGAAGCCGCTGCCGGCAATCTCGCGCTCGATCGCCGCACCGACCGCGGCGGGCCTCCCCTCCAACACGAAGTCGGGGAGGTCGGCGATCGGCGCGGCGTCGAGCGCATCGGCGATGAAGGGTTCGATGCGCTGCGTCATGATAGTGATCGGGCCGGGATCGGGGGCGCGGAAGGGCTGGGCGGCGAAGCCCTCCGCCGCGGCGCCCGGCAGGAAATTCTCAAGCACGGTCGGCACCTCCGGCATTCTCTCCCCAGGCCGCGAAGGGATCGCGCAGCGCCCGGTAGCGGAGGGGATCGAAGCGCCCGTCGGCCGGCTCGGCGACGAGGCAGGCGTCGAGCGCATCGCGGATCGCCGTCTCGTCCACCTCCTGGCCGATGAACACCAACTCCTGCCGGCGGTCGCCCCAGACGGGATGCCAGTGCTCTTCCATCCTGCGGCGCGACGCCTCGTCGTCGGGCCATCGCTCGCGCGGCGCGTCGCACCACCAGCTCCCCAGCCCCGCCGTGCGTACCAGCCCGCCGGCGAGCGACATCTCGGCGGCCCAGCCGGGGCGGGTGGCGAGCCAGAAGTGCCCCTTGGCGCGGATCAGCCCTGGCCAGGTGCGCTGAAGGAAGGCGGCGAAGCGCTCGGGCACGAAGGGGCGGCGGGCACGATAGACGAAGCTCGCGATGCCGTACTCCAGCGTCTCGGGCCGGTGGTCTGCGGCGCCGTGCAGCTCCTTGAACCACAGCGGGTGCGTCGCGGCCTTGTCCTCGTCGAAGAGGCCGGTGTCGAGCACCTCGCGCGTCGCGACGTGGCCGAAGTCGGTCTCGACCATGCGGGCGTCGGCATTG
>CALMRL010000591.1:1115-17262 GCA_937873345.1 uncultured Beijerinckiaceae bacterium
CCGCCGATCTTGAAAAAGAGCGTTTGGTCGTCGTCGGCGAACTCGATCTGCTCGACGATGAGGTCGACGAGAGCGCGCTCGTCGTCCTCGCCGGCCGTCTCGCCGCGATCGCGCAGAAGGTCGTGCGAGCCGTAGTCGCGCAGGAGGCTCGCGGCGTCGACCAAGGTGACCATGGTGTCGAGGCGGGCGACGTCGCTGAGCGAGCGGCCCGACTCGTCGCGGAACGAGAAGGTGGCGGCGACAGGCAGTGGCTCTGAGACACCCGTACTTTCGATCAGCAGGCTGTCGAAGCGCCGCTCCCCGGCGAGGCGGTGCAGCAGATGCAGCCGTTGGTCATCTCGACCAGCGCCTCATCGGTGCGCGATAGCTCGGCGCCACCGTCTCGGACGAGGTCAGCATCGATGTTGACCTCGCTCATGTCGTTGACGATCATCGCGACGCGCCGCCCCTCGCGGTTGTTCAAGACGTGGTTGAGCAGCGTCGTCTTGCCGGCGCCGAGGAAGCCGGAGAGCACGGTGACCGGCAGGCGGGTGTCGAGGGCGCGCGTCATCACGCGCCCCCCTGGCCGACGATTCTGCCGGGTAGGCCGCGGATCATCGTCTCCTGCGGGCGGTAGTGGATCACCGAGCGGATCGCCTCGCCGCGGTTCAGGAGGTCGAAGGCGGTGTTGACGTTGTCGTGCGTCATGTTGTGGGTGATGTAGGGGTCGACGCTGAAGTCGCCGCGCAGCCACTCGTCGACCATCCCCGGCAACTGGGTGCGGCCGCGCACGCCGCCGAAGGCGGTGCCGCGCCACACGCGGCCCGTGACGAGCTGGAACGGCCGCGTCGAGATCTCCTCGCCGGCGCCGGCGACGCCGATCACCGTGCATTCGCCCCAGCCCTTGTGGCAGCATTCGAGTGCCGAGCGCATCACCTCGACGCGGCCGATGCACTCGAAGGAGTAGTCGACGCCGCCGCCCGTCATCTCCACGATCACCTGGTGGATCGGCGCGGCATGGTCAGTCGAGTTGACGCACTCGGTGGCGCCGAGCGCCGTCGCCGTCGCGTACTTGGCCGGGTTGGTGTCGATGCCGATGATGCGGCCGGCCCCGGCGAGCACCGCGCCCTGGATCACCGCCATGCCGATCGCCCCGAGCCCGAACACCGCGACGGTGCTGCCGGGCTCCACTTTCGCGGCGTTGCGCACCGCGCCGATGCCGGTCGGCACCGCGCAGCCCATCACGCAGGCCTTGGTGAGCGGCGCCTCGGGGTTGATCTTCGCCACCGAAATCTCGGGCAGCACCGTGTATTCCGAGAAGGTCGAGGTGCCCATGTAGTGCAGGATCGGCTTGCCCCTGTAGGAGAAGCGGCTGGTTCCATCGGGCATCAGCCCCGCTCCTTGCGTGGCGCGGATCGACTGGCACAGGTTGGTCTTGCCCGACTTGATGTAGGGGCAGTTCGGGTCCTCGGGAATGTAGAGCGGGATGACATGGTCGCCGGGCTTCACGCTGGTGACGCCGGCGCCGACCTCCTCGACGATGCCGCAGCCCTCGTGGCCGAGGATCACCGGGAACAGGCCCTCGGGGTCGCGCCCGGACAGGGTGAAGACATCGGTGTGGCAAAGCGAGGTGGTGACGATGCGCACCAGCACCTCGCCGCTCTTCGGGCCTTCGAGGTCGATCTCCAGCGGGAGGTTGGCCTCCCAGGCGATGGCGGCGCGGGTCTTCATGGCGGCTCCTATACGTTATGTTATGTCGTAACATAAAGGAGCTGGGGAAGGTCAAGCGGTATCCCGTCGGACCGCCTACGGCACTCACGTCGCACCCGGCTTGCCCGTTCAGATGAAGCTCAACCACCAGTGCCGGTGACGCGCCTTGTAGCCGGCGTACCATGTCGACAGCGGCCAAAGGATGAGGAGCACGCTCAGCCAGGCCGCGTAGATCAGCGGCAGCGGAAGCCCCCAGCCCGACGCCGCCAGCCGGTTGCCCGGGTCGAAGCCGCCGACGAAGATCGTCGGGGACAGACCCTCGGCCAGCGCCAGCAGGATGGCGAGCCCGCGGGCGACGTAGAGGTGCGCGAGGTAGGTGAAGAGCGGCGTGCGACCGAAGTTGTGGAGCGCGCGTCCCGCGGCACCGCCGATCCGCTCGACGAGGGGGGCCAGCGACAGCGCGATGCCGAGGGTCGCCAACGTGTAGTCGAGCGAGGGCGGGTACTTGGCGACGTTGAGGAACGAAAGCGCGGTCCGCGTCGCGTCGGCCTGCCGCGCCCAGGGCGTCGGATTGCCGTAGGAGTTGAAGCCGCGAAGCCACGCGAAGAAGCAGAGCATGGTGACGCCGCCAGCGACGAGCAGGCGGTTGCGCCGCGTTGGCGGCAGTCGGAACACCCCGCCGATGCCGTAGCCCGTCGCCATGATGCCGAACCACGGCAGCGCGGGATAGGACACGTAGGCCTCGTCGAACCCGGCGAAGGGAAGGTGGATCAGCCCCGGCTTCCACATCAGCGTCCACAGCGGTGCCGCGGCGCCGAGCGCATCCGCCTTGACGGAGTCGAGCAGATCGTGGCCGCCGACGATTGCCGCGCCGAGCGCGAGCACCACGGGCGGCGGCAACCGGACCAGGCCGCCGCGCAGCATCATCGAGGCGCCGATCGCCCAGATCACCTGCAGGAAGGCGGCGTCGTAGGCGAAGGTGAAGGCGAGCGTGACGAGCGTGACCTCCAGCGCGATCAGCCACAGGCCGCGCGCGAGCAGGAAGCGGGCGAGCGGCCACCCCTTGCGGCCCCTGTCCCGCTGCAGGCGGACCGCGACGCCAGCGAGGAGGACGAAGGTCGGCGCGCAGAGGTGCGTGACCCAGCGCGTGGCGAAGAGGAAGGCGGTGGTCTTCGCGACGTCGGTCGGCGAGACATGATGGGCGGGCTGGAAGAAGTCCCTGACGTGGTCGAGCACCATCAGGACGATCACCAGCCCGCGCAGCTTGTCGATGACCATGAGGCGCGACGCTCGCCCGCCACCGGCGAGCGGTTCCGTCAGGGGATCGGGCACGGCTTGGTCGATCGCTCCGGCGCGAGACACGTGTGACCCGGCGCCGATCCGATCGCTCGTACCATCCTGTGCCAGATGATGGGGCAGAGCCATCGTGAGTCCTTGCAAACGCCGCAGCGCTCTGGGTCGGAGGGGCTGCGTGCACGACGAGGCTGAGGACCGACCTCTGAAGCGCGACGGCCGGGGTCCCTTCGCAAATCAGCTCGTCACAAAGGTACGGATCGTCCATGCGAGCGCTTTTGCGGAGCGTGCGGGCGGTTTGAGAGATGCTTCAGGCTGATCGTCAGGACGATCCCTGCACCGAGCCGTATGGTTTGCCATCTGCTCAGGACGCTCGAGCGATGCCCACCAGGGCTTCGACCGGCAGGTGGATCGATTTATCGGTGGCGGCAAATGGGTTCTCCTGCCTAATCTGTCCGCGCTGTCGAGCGGTCCTGGCTTCACCAGCGTCAGCAGCCGGCACGTTCTTGCACGACGTCAACGCGTTCGAGCTGCGAGGTCGCCGAGGCTTAGCATTTGATCAGAGTGGCCAATGGTCATCCAGATCGGCGGGAACGCGCCTTCGCATCAGGCAGGAACGGACAGAGCCGCCCAGTGTTCGGGCATCGTCTGATGCATGCGAGGACACCATGAAGCGACTTCTCACCGCCGTCGTGATCTCCGCCACCACCTCGGTCGCGATGGCGCAAACGAGTTCGACGCCGACGGCGGACAATCCTACTAACAATGCTATATCGCCTTCCAGCGACAACAACACATCCAAGCCTGCGATGGGGGCGAACAGCTTCACCGAAGATCAGGCGCGGTCTCGGATCGAAGCCAAAGGTTTTACCAAGGTATCTGGACTGTCAAAGGACTCCAACGGGGTTTGGCGCGGGAAGGGGATGAAAGGCGATGCGATGCAGGACGTCGCTCTCGACTATCAAGGCAATGTATTCGGCAAATAGACCGTTCGCTATTTCAGGGAAAAATCAGGAGACTCTCGATGACGCAGACGATCAGCGGCCTCTTCGATGACTACGGTTCTGCTCGCGCAGCGGTATCCGAGCTTGAGGGATCAGGCATCCGACATTCCGACATCAGCATCGTCGCTCATAACGCCGGTGGCGCGCAGGGCGCTTCTGGCGAAACAGTAAACGATGCAGGTCGAGGCACGACGGGCGTTGCTGGCGAGGCCGTGAGCGAGGCCGGTCGAGGTGCCGAGGTTGGAACTGCAATCGGCGGCATCGGCGGCCTGTTGGCAGGGCTTGGCATGTTGGCGATTCCAGGTGTCGGCCCGGTCGTGGCGGCCGGGTGGCTTGTTGCGACCGTCACCGGCGCGGGAGTTGGGGCGGTGGTCGGCGGGGCTGCGGGTGGTTTGATCAGCTCGCTGACGCAGGCAGGCGTCAGCGAGAGGGATGCGCATGTCTATGCCGAGGGTGTTCGGCGTGGCGGCACGTTAGTGACGGCGAGAGTTGCCGATGAGCAAGCGAGCGCCGCGCAAGCTATTCTGACGACGAACAGGGCCGTTGATCCTGCCGCTCGTGGTGACTCATACCGGACCTCGGGGTGGTCAAACTTCGATGACGCTGCTCAGCCCTACACCCCGGAGCAGATCGCTCAGGAACGTGCTCGAAATCAGAATCTGCGGTAGAAGACCGACGTGCGGCGCATCAATCGATGCGTCGCACGTCCGAAGGGATCAGCGCTGCCGTTTTGGTAGCCTCCGCGCTGAGACGACCTCTTCGAGGTTGATTCCCAAGGTGATAACAGCGACTGCAAGACTCTTATCGCGCCGTCTCCATTCTTGAGGGCGTTAGGGACCTATGGTGAGGGCTGCTTCAGCTTTTCGGGATGCTCTCGTCCGGCAAGTCCTATCCTTCCGACGTGTCCGATGAGGAGTGGGCGTTCTTTGCCCCGACCTTTCTCTGCTGCCGGAGGATGCTGCATAGCGCGAGCACGGTCTGCGCGAGGTGCTCAACGGGCTGCGCACCGTGATCTGCAGCGGGCCCCTGCCGTCTAATGCTGCATGACCTGCCGCCCAGCTTGCCCGCCGTGCGCCACGTCATGATTGAACGGCTGTTCGCGCCCACCATCCAGCGTGTATTCTGCCCGCACTGCCGACACCGCTTCCGCCTGCCGGCCGAGCTCGAGGCGCTCAAGTAGTGCCAAGCCTATGTCGTCGTCGACGCGGTCATCATGACCGGCTTCATCTCTTTCCACCGCGGGTGAAGTGGGCAATGCCGGACCAGTCTCTCTCGCCCAGTCCGGCCTCCACAGCCTTCGCCATCTGCCCCCGCACGGCTGCGAGCATCGGGAGGTCGCGCCCCGTCGCCGCTTCGGCCGCCCTAGCGAGGTCGAGGTCCTTCAGGCCGAGCCGCATGCGGAAGCCCGGCTCGTCGTCGCCCGCGAGGATCTTGGCTCCGTAGCTTTCGTAGGCTCGGCCCGCGAACAGCGTGCCAAGGATCAGCTCGAGGAAGGTCTCCGGCGCGACGCCGTTGCCGTCGATCAGCACCAGGGCTTCCGCCATCGCCTCGATGGCCATGGTGATCATCATGTTAGCGGCGATCTTCGCGGCATAGGCTTGATGGGGCTCGGAGCCGAGCACCCAGCTCCTCTTGCCGACGGCGTCGAAGACCGGCTGCGCTTTCTCGATTGCAGCCGCTTCACCGGCGACCAGCACGTTGAGCTGTCCAGCCGCCGCGACGTCGGGCCGGCCCAGCACCGGCGCTCCAACGAAGCCGATCGCGGCTGCGGCGTGGGCATGCGCGAGCTTTCGCGCGAGATCGACGGAGATCGTCGACATCACGACGTGGACCGATCCCGTTCGTGCGCGCGCGAGCACGCCCGGGGGAAGCACGACGTCGCGGATCGCGGCATCGTCGGCGAGCATCGTGACGACGACGTCCGCCTGAAGAGCCTCGACGGGCGTGCCGACCCTTTCCACGCCGTCCAGGCCCGCATCTCCCGAGCGGTTCCACGCCCGTACCCGATGGCCAGCTGCCACGAGGTTGCGCGCCATCGCGCACCCCATCGCACCCAGGCCGATCACTCCGACGTCCATGCCTGTCCTCCTTCCGGTCGATTTCCTTGTCGAACGCCGTCGCTCATGCGGCAAAACCACCATCGATGGTGTGCATCGCGCCCGTGACGATGGCTGTCTCGGGGCCGGCGAGATAGGCGACCATGCCTGCCACCTCGCGTCCGGTGGCGTGGCGCTTGATGGCCATGAACGAGTGCATGAGCTCGCTCATCGGGCCGTCAGCCGGGTTCATCTCGGTGTCGGTCGGGCCGGGCTGCACGGTGTTGACGGTGATGCCTCGAGGTCCGAAATCACGGGACAGGCCGCGCGTCAGCCCCTGAAGGGCCGACTTCGACATGCTGTAGGCCGCCGTGCCGGAGAAAGGGGTACGATCGCCGTTCGCAGATCCGATTAGGACGATGCGGCCGCCGTCGCGCATCCCGCGGGCGCCTTCGACGGCGGCATGGTACGGCGCGCGGACGTTGACGTCGATCAGCCGGTCGATATCGTCGGCATCGAGCGCCAGCGGATCGCCGCCGACGAAGAGACCGGCGTTGATTACCAGGATGTCGAGCCGGCGGCGCTCGCCGATCACGGCCGCGACGGCCGAGCGGTCGGCGCTGTTGGCGTGGAGCGCCTTGGCACCGGTCTCGACGGCGAGCGCCTCGGCGGCGTCCCGCGATCCGGCATAGGTGAACGCGACGTCGCCGCCATCGGCCGCGAAGCGTCGGACGATGGCGGCGCCGATGCCTCGGCTACCACCGAGCACCAGGATCGTCTTTCCCGAGAAGTCCGTCATCAGATGCCCTTCTTCGATGTGTAGCAGTCACTAGGTAAAAGACCGCCGCATCACGGCAAGGGGCGGAATGGAATTTTTATAGTGGTGACTAAGAAAACTGCGCGCGGGCGACCCAGGAGCTTCGACATCGACGCGGCGCTCGCGACCGCGCAGGCGCTGTTCCACGCCCGGGGTTACGATGCGGTCGGGGTCGCCGCCTTGACCGAGGCGATCGGCATCAACCCGCCGAGCTTCTACTCGGCCTTCGGCAGCAAGGCCGGCCTGTTCGAACGGGTGATGAATCGCTACGAGGCTGAGGGACTGGCGATCGACGCCTTCGCGTCGCCGGGCGGCGCTCCGGGCCCGACGCTTCATGCCTACCTGACGACCGTCGCGCGCCTCTACGCCGCCGACCCCCATCAGGCCGGCTGCCTGGTGCTCGAGGCGGCGCGCGGGGGATTCGAGGCGGAGGGGACGATCGCCGCGAGGGTGCGTAAGGAGACCTGCCGCGAGCGTATCCGCGTCTACATCGACCGGACTGATCCGGCGGCAGCCGATAGCGTCGCCGACGTAATGGTCGTGACGATGTCGGGCCTGTCCGCCGCCGCCCGGGAAGGCTGGGACGAGACACGTCTCGTCGCCGTCGCGGAGGTCGTCGCCGAGAGCCTGTCGAGGATGCTGAGCCGATCGTCAAGCGACAGCGTCACGTGACGACGTTCCGCCCCGTGCCGTTAGAGAGCACATCGGCGAGATAGAGCGTCAAGGCGCGGCGCAGCGCGACGAGGTTCTCTTCCGCACCGGGCAACCCGTCGAACCGGGACACCCCTTTCATCATGTGCAGGATCACGGCGGCCGGAGCGTCGACATCACCTCGCTCGCAGGCCGCCTTGAGGATACGCGTCAGGCGGCGGACTATGTCCACCCTCAAGACCGAACGCCGCGCCTCCCCGTCGCGGGCGGCGTCGAGCAGCGACACGACGGCGGCCCGATCCTGGCGCAACGCCGTCATCACCCCGATCAGGGCGTCGGCGAGCGCGGCTGGCGTCATCGCGGAGGCTTGCGCCGCGACGTCATCGAGACGTGCTCCGACGGCAACGACGAAGCGCTGAGACAAGGCTTGCGCCAGCGCCTCCTTGGTCGGGAAGAAGCGATAGAGAGACCCGACCGCCGTGCGCGAACACGCCGCCACCTCGGACATCGTCGCCGCCTCGTACCCCTTCTCTGCGAGGACCGCCGCCGCGGCATCAAGGATCGCCTGCACGCGAAGGCGACCGCGTTCACGCTTCGGTTCGACCGGCTCGGCCTTCGTCACATCGATGCCGGGGTTGCCGGCCGCGACAGGTGCCGTTGACATTTGCGAGGGATTCCTCAAATAGGAGAATGCGAGCCTGTCCTCGCATAATATCGCCTTCGGGGCATTTGGAGGTTCCATGCTCTCGCTCGACCCGCGTTCCACCGCCCTGGTGCTGATCGACCTGCAGAAAGGGATCATCGGTCGCGAACTCGCTCCGCGCACAGGCGTCGAGGTCGTCGCCGCAGGGATGGCCTTGGCTGAGCGCTTTCGCGTCATCGGTGCCCCCGTGATCCTGGTCAACGTCGCTTTCGCGCCCGACTTCGCCGACGCGCCCCGTGCGGCGGTGGACGAGCCGATGACGCTGCCGCCGGGCGGACTGCCCGCGGACTTCTCCGATCTCGTCGATGGTCTCGCACAGCCCTCGGACCTGCGCATCACCAAGCGGAACTGGGGCGCCTTTCACGGCACCGAACTCGACCTGCAGCTCCGCCGTCGCGGCATCCGCACGATCGTGCTCGGCGGCGTCGCCACGAATTTCGGCGTCGAGGGCACCGCGCGCGAGGCCTGGCAGCACGGTTACGACGTGGTGATCGCCACCGAGGCTGTCTCTGCGACGGATGCCGACCTGCACGCGATGTCGTTCGCCCATGTGCTTCCGCGCCTCGCCCGCATCCGGCCGGCGGCGGACATCGAGTTCGCCTGAATGCCGGTCGCGATACGCTGGTCCGTCTTCGTCGTGACGGCCGCCATCGCGGCGGCGATCCTCTCGCTCCTGCGTATCCCAGCCGCTCTGCTGATCGGGCCGATGGCGGCAGCCGTGGTCTTCGCCGCGAGCGGCCGTCCGCTCCGCGTGCCGCCGACGCTCTTCACCGCCGCCCAGGCGATGATCGGCATGATGGTGGCGCGGGTGTTCACCGCTCCGCTGTTCGCGGAAGCGACGAAGCGCTGGCCGCTGTTTCTCGCCGCCGTGGTAGCGGTCCTCGCCGCCGCCTGCATGATCGGCTTCGTGCTCACCCGATGGCGCGTGCTGCCGGGCACGACGGCGCTCTGGGGCTCCTTTCCAGGTGCGGCAACGACCATGGTGCTGATGGCCGGCGAGTTCGGCGCCGACGCCCGGCTCGTCGCCTTCATGCAGTACCTCAGGGTGTTGCTCGTCGCCGTCGCCGCCTCGGTCGTCGCTCGCCTGGTGTCGCCGCCTCACGCGACGGCCCTGCCGATCCTGGCCAGCGCCTTTCCGCCGACGGATGGCCGTTCGCTCGTCGCGACGCTGGCGGCGGCGACGGTCGGGATGCTTGCAGGACGAGCCGTGCGCCTGCCGGCCGCCGCGCTGCTCGGACCGATGGTGCTCGGAGCGCTGTTGCAAGGCACCGGGTGGCTCCGCATCGAGCTGCCGCCGGCCGTACTCGCGAGCGCCTATGCGATCGTCGGCACGACGATCGGCCTGCGTTTCGATCGAGCGACGGTCGCCGCCGCGGCACGCTCGCTGCCGGCAGTCGCGGCTTGCCTCGTCGCGCTGGTCCTGACATGCGCGCTGATGTCATCGGCCCTGGTGCGCTTTTCCGGCGTCGACCCTCTAACGGCCTATCTCGCGATGAGCCCCGGGGGCGCCGACAGCGTCGCCATCATCGCGGCCTCGTCGAACCGGATCGACCTCCCCTTCGTGATGGCGATGCAGGTGTCGCGCTTCGCGTTGATCCTGCTGCTCGGACCGACGCTGGCGCGGCGACTCGCGCGCTGGGCGAAACCGCAGGTCGGATGATCGCTCCCGCGGATCGGCACGTGAAAATTTCTGCGCAGGAAGCGCGGTTACCGACTCCCTCAGTCCGGCACCCGGCTGTGATGGCGACCGTAGAAGACATAGATCGCCAAGCCGATCGCCAGCCAGATGAACAGCCGAATCCAGGTGTCGAGCGGCAAGCCGGCCATCACGAAGATCGAGCCGAGTGCGCCGAGGGGCGCCACCACGAAGGCGGCTGGCGTGCGGAAGGGGCGGTCGCGCTCCGGCTCGCGCATCCGTAGCACCAGCACGCCGATGCAGACCACGACGAAGGCGAACAGCGTGCCGATCGACACGAGTTCCCCGACCAGTCCGATCGGCAGCAGCCCGGCGAGGACAGTGACGACGGCGCCGGTGACGAGCGTCACCATCCAGGGCGTGCGGAAGCGCGGGTGGATCGCCGCCGCGGCGCGCGGCAGCAGCCCGTCGTGCGCCATCGAGTACAGCACGCGGCTCTGGCCGAGCAGCAGCACCAGGATCACCGAGGACAGGCCTAGGATGGCGCCGATCTTCACGATCGGCTTCAACCAGAACAGGCCGATGGCGTTGGCGCCGACCGCGATCGGGGCGGGATCGTTCAGCCTGTCGAAGGGAATGATGCCGGTGATGACGTAGGATACGGCGACGTAGAGGACGGTGCAGATGGCGAGCGACAGCAGGATGCCGAGCGGCATGTTGCGCTGCGGGTGCTCCACCTCCTGCGCCGCGGTGGAGACCGCGTCGAAGCCGACGTAGGCGAAGCACACCACAGCCGCGCCGCGCAGCACGCCGCTGAGGCCGTAGATGCCGAACTCACCGCTGTTGGGCGGGATGAAGTCGCCGCCCGGGTTCTTGCCGGGCACGACCCAGTTGCCAAGGTTGACGTAGGAGATGCCGGCGAGGATGAAGAGCACGACGATCGCGAGCTTCATCAGCACGACGGCGTTGTTGACCCGCGCCGACTCCTTGACGCCGATGACGAGCAGGCTGCTGACGCCGATGATGATCAGCATCGCCGGCACGTTGAGCACCGCGCCGGTCGCAGACCAGCTGTGGCTGTGGGGATCGAAGGCGAAGGGCGCCTTGCTGATCGCCGCCGGCAGCGGCAGGCCGATGTCCTTGAGCAGGCTGGCGACGTAGCCGGACCAGCCGATCGCCACGGTGACGGCTCCGACGGCGTATTCGAGGATCAGGTCCCAGCCGATCATCCAGGCGATCAGCTCGCCCATGGTGGCGAAAGCGTAGGTGTAGGCCGAGCCGGCGACGGGGCAGCAGGCTGCCATCTCGGAATAGCACAGGCCCGCGAAGACGCAGATCACCGCCGCGACGAGGAAGGACAGGATGATCGCCGGACCCGCGTACTCCGCGGCGGCCTGCCCGGTCAGCACGAAGATGCCGGCGCCGATCAGCGCGCCGATGCCGAGGCAGGTGACGGAGGTGAGCGACAGCGAGCGGCTGAGGTGGGCGCCCGAAGAGCCCATCAGTTCGGCGTCCTCGCCGCTCGCCTCGCGCTGCAAGGCATCGATCGACTTGCGCGCCCAGATGTTCGACATGTCCAGTCCTTCCCCGTGGCGGCGGAGAGAACAAGCGGCGTGCCAACCGTCAAGCCGACGCCCGCCGCGAAGGCCGGCTCACGTGCCGGCGCGCCATCGACTTGTTCTCACCACGATTGCGGGGGACAGCTTGACTGATGACATCGCATCCGCCGGCTGAGCCGGCCGCGCGCCGTTGGAGCTGCTGGAATCCATGAAGACGATGCGCGGCGTGCTCGCCCTTCTCGCCCTGGTCGCTGCACCGCTCGCCCCGGCGGCGCACGCCGCCGCGACGAGCTTTACGCCGGAGCAGGCCAACGAGATCGGCGCCATCGTCAAGGACTACCTGCTGGCGCATCCCGAGGTGCTGCGCGACGCCATTACCGAGCTCGACAATCGAGAAAAGGTCGCCGAGGGCGAAGCCCGGAGCAAGGCGCTGGCCGAGCTGGGAACGAAGCTCGCCGACGAGCCCGACAGCCTGGTCATCGGCAATCCCGCCGGCGCAGTCACGCTCGTCGAGTTCTTCGACTACAACTGCGGCTACTGCAAGCGCGCCCTCACCGACCTCGACCGGCTGATGAAGGACAACAGGGACCTCAAGGTGGTGCTGCGCGACTTCCCGATCCTGTCGGCCGCCTCGCAGGACGCGGCGCTGGTGGCCCTCGCCGCGCACAACCAGTTCACCGGTGACAGGTATTGGGAGTTCCACCGCAAGCTCTTGGGCATTCGCTCCACCGTCGGCAAGCAGCAGGCGCTCGACGTCGCCAAGGACATGGGCGCCGATATGGACCGTCTGGCGAAGGATGCGTCCGATCCGAAGACGCGCGCCGCCATCCAGCAGTCGCTGAACGATGCGCAGGCCTTGGCGCTCAACGGCACGCCGTCCTACATCGTCGGCGACGAGGCGATCGTCGGTGCGCAGGGGTTCGACGAGATCGAGAAGCGTATCGGCAACGTGCGCAAGTGCGGCAAGGCCGCCTGCTCCTGAGCCGCTGATGGGTCTTCAGCCCGCTCCGTCCGACACCTAGGCTCCGTGCCTGCCCGAGTTCCGCGTCACCGCCATGCCGACCATCCACGTCCTGAACGGACCCAGCTTGAATCTGCTGGGAACCCGCGAGCCCGGCACCTACGGTTCGCGCACGCTCGTCGAGATCGAGGCTGGACTCGAAACGCTCGCCGGTGCACATGGCGTCACGCTACGATGCGCGCAGAGCAATCACGAAGGCGATCTCGTCACCTGGGTCCAGGAGGCGGGTAGGGCCGGCGAGCCGATCATCCTCAATGCCGGCGCGTACACGCACACGTCGATCGCGCTGCGTGACGCGATCGCCGGTACGGGAGCTGACGTGATCGAGGTGCATCTGTCCAACACCCAGGCCCGCGAGGGTTTCCGCCATCGCTCAACCGTCGCGCCGGTGGCGCGCGGCGTGATCGCCGGCTTCGGCGCGCTGTCCTACCGTCTAGCGCTGCTCGCGTTCCTTGAAGGCGACCCCGCGGACGGTGGGGGCATCGAGGGCATGCGTGCCGGTGGATCGGGGCCGCGCCCATGAGCGGTGCTGCCAACGACGATCTCGCCGGGGGGCGGGCCGCGCACACCGAGTTGGTGGAAGGCCTCGCCGACATCGCCAAGCGTCTCGACCTCAGCGAAGTCGAGTACCAGGTCGGCGACCTCCGCATCCGCGTTGCCCGCCATATGGCGCAGGTGATCGCGGTGCCGAGCCTCGCGCCGCAGGCCACCTATGTCGCTCCTGCCGCCGAGCCGCGCGGCGCCGCCGTCCCGCTGGCCGAACATCCCGGTACGGTGAAATCGCCGATGGTCGGCACGGCCTATCTTCGTCCGGCGCCGGAATCGCCAGCTTACGTCGAGGTCGGCAGCTCGGTCAAGGCCGGCGACAAGATTCTACTCGTCGAGGCGATGAAGACTTTCAACGAGATCATCGCGCCAAAGGGCGGCACGGTGACGGCGATCCTCGTGGAGGACGGCCAACCCGTGGAATACGGGCAGGCGCTGTTCGTCATCGAATGAGTCGATTCCTGGTGAAACGGGCTCAACGCGATGTTCGATAAGATCCTCATCGCCAACCGCGGCGAGATCGCCCTGCGGATCCTGCGCGCCGCCAAGGAGCTCGGCATCGCCACCGTGGCGGTGCACTCGACGGCGGATTCGGAGGCGATGCACGTCAAGCTCGCCGACGAATCAGTGTGCCTGGGGCCGCCGTCGGCGCGGCTCTCCTATCTCAACATTCCCTCGCTGCTCGCTGCCTGCGAGATCACCGGCGCCGAGGCGGTGCACCCCGGCTACGGCTTCCTTTCGGAGAACGCTCGCTTCGCCGAGATCCTGCGCGAGCACGAGATCGGCTTCATCGGCCCAAGCCCCGAGCACATCCGCACGATGGGCGACAAGATCGAGGCGAAGCGCACGGCGCTGAAGCTCGGTATTCCCTGCGTGCCGGGCTCCGACGGGGCGATCACCACCGACGAGGAGGGCTTGGCGGTCGCCGAGCGCATCGGCTTCCCTGTGCTGGTCAAGGCCGCGTCCGGCGGCGGCGGCCGCGGGATGAAGGTGGCGCGCACCGCCGAGGACCTGCCGGTTGCGCTCGCCGCGGCGCGGTCCGAGGCCGGCGCGGCCTTCGGCGAGGACTCCGTCTACCTGGAAAAGTTCCTGGAGCAGCCGCGACACATCGAGATCCAGATACTCGGCGACGGGCAGGGCAACGCCGTGCACCTCGGCGAGCGCGACTGCTCGCTGCAGCGCCGTCACCAAAAGGTCTGGGAGGAGAGCCCCTCGCCGGCCCTCAACGACGCCGACCGCGCCCGCATCGGAGACATCTGCGCCAAGGCAATGCGCGACCTCGGCTATTCCGGCGCCGGCACCATCGAGTTCCTGTACGAGCAGGGTGAGTTCTACTTCATCGAGATGAACACGCGCATCCAGGTCGAGCATCCCGTGACCGAGATGATCGCCGGCTTCGACCTCGTCCACGAGCAGATCAAGATCGCTAGCGGATCGCCGCTTTCGATCACCCAGGACGACGTGGTGCTGCGCGGCCACGCCATTGAGTGCCGCATCAACGCCGAGCATCCCACGAGCTTCCGCCCCTCGCCGGGGCGGATCAGCTACTACCATCCTCCGGGAGGCCTTGGCGTGCGCGTCGACAGCGCCGTCTATGCCGGCTACACCATCCCGCCGAACTATGATTCGCTGATCGGCAAGCTCATCGTGCACGGACGCACCCGCACCGAGGCGTTGATGCGACTGCGCCGGGCGCTGGACGAGTTCATCGTCGACGGCATCGCCACCACACTACCGCTGCATCGCGCCCTGGTCCGCGACAACGATATCCAGAACGGCGACTACGACATCCACTGGCTCGAGCGCTACCTCGAGCATCATTCCGATAGGATCGTGCAGGAGGGCTGATCCCGCAGGTCGCGTTCCTGGCGGGGCTGACCGCGGCGGCTTCGTCGACCTATCTTCGCCGGATGGCCCGCGACCCCTCCGAGATCACGCCCGAGATCCTGCTTCGCGCCTATGCCGCCGGCCTCTTCCCGATGGCGGAGAGCGCCGACGACCCGGGCCTGTTCTGGGTCGAGCCGGAAGAGCGTGGCGTTTTCCCGCTCGATGGCCTGATCGTATCGCGGTCGCTCGCCAAGACCGTGCGGTCGGATCGCTACGAGGTGCGGGTCGACACCGACTACGATGGCGTGATCGGAGGCTGTGCGGCCTCGGGGCCGGGACGGCAGGGAACCTGGATCAGCGGTCGCATCCGCCTGCTGTACCGCGAGCTGTTCGAAGCGGGCTTCGTCCACACCGTCGAAGCCTGGGCCGACGGCGCACTGGTCGGCGGCCTCTACGGCGTCGCGCTTGGTCAGGCCTTCTTCGGCGAGTCGATGTTCCATCGTTCACGCGACGCCTCGAAGGTCGCGCTGGTGCATCTCGTCGCGCGGCTGCGCGCCGGTGGTTTCCGGCTGCTCGACACGCAGTTCGTCACCGACCATCTGGCGACGCTGGGCGCGGTGGCCGTGCCGAGACCCGCCTACAAGCGACTGCTCGCCGCCGCGATGGCGGGGCAGGGCGACTTCGCCGCCGTGCCGCTCTCCGCCACGCTTCCCGGTGCAAGGGCGCTCGCGCTCCTCGGCACCTCCGATTGAGGGCAGGTCGGGCGCAGCCTGATCCTTCAAGGAGATCAACCGCCGAGCGTCGCCTTGGCGCGCGACCACCAGCCCGATTTCTTCGGCCGCGAGGGGTCGAGTTCCGAGGAGACCGGCTTGGGACGCCGCAACATCGGCTCCTCCTCATCGACTGGCTTCGCCGGCTCTGCGATTGCAGCGACATCCTCCAAAACTGTGTGATCGGTCCCGGCGGTCGCTTCTTCCACGGCGGGCGTCGCCATGGCAGGGCTCTCCGTGGCGTGCGTCTCGATGACGGGCGTTGCGCCGAGCGCCTCGGTCGCGGCGGCGAACGTGCCGCCGGGCACCTCGGGGGTGCCGCCGTGCATCGGCGCTTCGTCTGTCGCGGCAGGGGGCCTGGCAAGCGGCTCGATCGCCATCTCTGCGGTCGCGACAGGCTCGTGCGGCGCAACGACCTCATCGGCTGCGACGTCCCCGTCAGCCAGTGCAGCCTCCGCCGCATCGCCGCGGCTGCGACGTCCGCCGCGCCGCGAACGTCGACGGCGGCTGCCGCGCTCGTCCGCTGCGGCCTCGCCCACCTCATCGCCGGCGGCTTCGCCGCTGCCACCAATCCGGGCCAGCCCTTCGTCAGAAG
>CALMRL010000592.1:0-3666 GCA_937873345.1 uncultured Beijerinckiaceae bacterium
CCAGCTCAGCGCGATGACGCCCGCGAGAGGGACGACGAGGATGAGCGCGGCCGTTTGCAGCCCGGCGGCGGCGGCGGAGGTCGCGGCGAGGTAACCTCCGCCGAGCCGTGCAGCCAGGTTCGACAGGCCGTACCAGAGCCATTGCTGCGTCACGAGCTGGTTGGCGTTGCCGTAGCGCTGCCCGCTCTCGACGAGGACGCCGCCGGCGACGGCGCTCGACATCGCCATGCTCAGGCTCAGGACCAGCAGGCAGATCACCACGCCGCTCTGCGAGAACGCCGGCCACAGCGCGAGGCAAGCGATCGCGGCGGCGCCGTTGGCGGCGACGAGGTACGACCGGCGCCTCGACCCGAATAGGGGCAGGTTGTCCGACAGGGCGCCGTAGATCGGCTTGACCGCCCACGGCAGCGCCAGCAGGGCATGCATGCTGGCGAGGCGGGTCGCGGACCAGCCGGCGACGTCCTTACCGAAATGGTCGAAGGGCTGCCGCGCCAGGCCGCTGAGGGCGCACAGGCCTTCGCCGGCGTAGAGCCCGGCGAACAGCAGGACGAGGTTGCGCGTCGAAGCCCCGATGGTCGCCTGCGGCCCGCTCATCCCAGCCCTTGCGAAGTGTCCCCGGAAACAAGCTTCTCGCACGCGGCGGCGTCACGCAACAATGTCGGCGAAGGGCCGGCCGGCGCTGCATCCTCCACCCGTGAGCGACGGCTTCGCCATGCGACCGCTCACGCAGCCGTGTCGAGGCCGCCGGAAACCATCCCCGAGGCGATGGCTTGAGCGGCGAGCTTGGAGGGATCACGATCATGGCACGCTTCACGACCGTTCTCGCGATCGGCGCTCTCGCTCTCTTCGGAACGCCCGCCGCGGCCCAGACCTCGTCGTCTGGCGGCACGTCGTCGGGCAGCGCGACCGCCTCGGGATCGGGCACCACGGGCATCCTCGGCGGGAGCGCGACCGGATCGACCTCGTCGAGTTCGACAGGCTGCAGCAATGCCGACCCTCTCGACACCACGGCGGCCGAGCTTGGCTGCCCGCACGACTGACGCCTGTTTGCGATCGGCGGCGACGGCCGGCTACAGCCCCAGGCGACCGATCGCCGGCAGCTTGAGCGCGGGGCGTCGCACGTCGACGCCCCACACCGCCCCGAGGACGTTGATCTCCAGCCCCTCGACCCAGCCGAAGGTCAGGCCCAGGTAGCCGCCGAGGTTGACCCGGAGCCCGGTGCCGGACGGGGTCGGGCCGAAGCTGCGCCCATCGTAGGGAAAGTCTTTGCCGATCGCCGTGGGCGGCAGGCCGGCGGCGATGCCCGGCACCGCGCTCATCACCGCGGCGACGAAGGTGTTGGAGTTCGGACCCGGCCAGGCCCGGTAGTCGCCGGGCCGGTCATAGCGGTAGTGTCCGATGGCCGCGAGGATGAGCGGCACCATGCGCGCGGCCTCGTCGCCGTCGGCGGCGAACACGGTGTCGGGCGCGCTGCCGAACCAGCGCCCATCCGGCACGAAGCGATCGACCCAGATCGGCTCGCCCCAGGCGGTGTAATCGAAGCGACGGTACCGCCGATCGTCCGCGGCCTTGAGCACGATCCAACAATGCGTGGCGACGATGCCGCGCCAGGAGACGGTGCGCGCAGCGAAGATGCGGACGAGGGCGTGCCGATGCCGCGCGGCGTCCGGCAGAAGGCCCGCGCTGGAGCGGTCCGCGAGGCGCCAGGGCACGCCGCGATCGCGGAGGGCGCAGCGCGCGGCGGAGACGGCGAGCGGCAGGACGACGAGGAGAACGATCGCGAAGGCGGTCAGGCGAAGCATCTTGGACCGGTATATGGATCCGGCCCCGCCGAAACGGCAGGCTCGTGACGGCGCGGATCGGCCTGCAGTCGATGGGGCCGGGTCGGTCCACCCGGGTCAGCATCGGCACAGCTCCACCACAGCGGCGCCCGTCTGTTCGCGCCGACCAAGTGCTCTAGCTACAGGCTCGTTCAAGGGACGCTGCAAATGGCTCTTCGATCTCTCGCTCTCGGCACCGCCTCCCTCCTCCTCGCGGTCGCGGGCGCCCATGCCACCATGGGCGCGAAGACGATGCTCGAACGCGTCGACAGCAACCATGATGGAACGGTGTCGCGGGCCGAAGTGATCGCCGCCGCCGGACGCAAGTACGACCTTATCGCCAGCCGGAACGGCGGACACGTCACCTTGCTCGCTCTGGGCGGCCGCCTTTCCAAGGATAGCGTCCAGTCGATCACGAAGTCCGACGAATCCAAAAGCAGGACGGCAGACCCGGACAGCGTCACTCGCGAGCAATATATCGAGCAGGCGGAGGGAGCCTTCGATCAAGCCAAGTTCGGCAAGCCCGGAGGTAACAGGTCGAAGGACGACAATCTCACACTGGGCGAGATGAGCGCGCCCGCGGCGGAAAAGCTGATCGACTTGCTCGAATAGAGCCCGCGCGGCGGGTGAGACGGCCGCGCCCTCTCCGGTTTAACGCATGGTCCGTGGATGAGTGCCTGCAGCCGCGCTCCCGTTTTTTCGGCGGGGTGGGACAGACCCGGCTTGGCCCCGTCCAGCACGGACGCCCATCGCGTCGAACAGTGGCATAACGCCGGCCTCATGCCATCTTGACAGCTAAACCGATATCGACTGTTATTTCAGTCATGACAGAAACAACGGTCAATTCGCAAACCCTGCCCGCCGCCGTCGAGCGCTTCGTGCTGCACTGGGGTGATCTCGGCGGCCAGTGGGGTGTCAACCGCTCCGTCGCGCAGATCCATGCCTTGCTCTACCTTTCCGAGCGTCCCCTCACCGCCGACGAGATCGCCGGTACGCTCGGCATCGCCCGCTCCAACGTCTCGACCTCGCTGCGCGAGCTGCTCGGCTGGAGCCTGATCCGCCGGGTACCGATGATGAACGACCGCCGCGATCACTTCGCCGCCGAGACCGACCTCTGGGAGATGGTCACGCGCATCGCCGCCGGCCGCAAGGAGCGCGAGATTGATCCCGCGATCACGGCGCTGCGCCTCTGCGTCGCCGAGGCCGACGGCGATGCCGCGATCGGCGCGGTCGCGCGGGAGCGTCTGCGCGCGATGCTCGACTTCACCGAGACGATGGAGCGCTGGTACGGCCAGATGCTCCACGTGCCCCGCGCTACGTTGGCCAGGCTGATCCGGCTGGGTGGCCGCATCGTCAGGTTCCTGCCCGGCAGAGGCGAGCCGTAGGGGAAGGTCCCGCACCATGCCCTTCCGCCGAACGAGAGCCTTGAACGGGGAGACCGCCTTGGACCGCGCCGCGCCAGTGATGATCGCCGACCCCTGCCGCAGGTGCGGGGCGGGTCCCGCTGCCGGGGGCGACCTCCTCGACCTGCGCTTCCGCGCGCTGATCCCCGAGCGCGACTGGAGCGGCCTGCCGCCGGCCGTGCGGCGCCGCTTCGGCAAGCGCCTCGCGCAGGGGGCGAGCGCCGTCTACATCGGGCGGGTCGTCGCGGTGCGCTTCAGCCCTGTCGGGCGGCTGATCGCGGAGCTGGCGCGCCTCGTCGGCGGTCCGCTGCCGCTGGAGGACGAGCCCGGCCGCGCCAGCGTCGTCACCGTCACCGAGGACCCCGACGGTGGCGGCCAAGTCTGGACGCGGCTCTACGCCCGCGCCTGCGGCTTCCCGCAGGTGATCCATTCGGCCAAGCGCT
>CALMRL010000592.1:3676-4980 GCA_937873345.1 uncultured Beijerinckiaceae bacterium
CCGGACCCACGGGGCTGGAGGAGCACGTCGGCTCGGGGCTCGGCATGACGCTGACCGTCGCGGCGGCTGACGGGGCGCTGGTGTTCCGCAGCGAGCGCTATTTCGTGGAGTGGTTCGGGCGGCGCCTGCACCTCCCCGGCTGGCTGACGCCCGGCGCCCTCACCGTCACCCATGCCGACGCGGGCGCGGCTGAGCCGACGGACGCCTTCCGCTTCACCCTGGAGATCCGCCACCCCCTCTTCGGACGGCTGATCTCGCAGGAGGCGGTCTTCCGCGACGCCGAGCCGGCGGAGCGCGGCAAAGGGCTTCCGTCGGGGCCGAGGCGGATGGCCCCGGCATCGAGACGCCGATCCGGCTCATCCGGCGACCGGGAGGAGCCGACATGAGCACGATCCTGGTGTTCGGGGGCTATGGAGGCTTCGGCGCCCGCCTGTCGCGACGGCTCGCCGCCGCCGGCCACGAGGTGGTCGTCGCCGGCCGTCACCTGGAGCGCGCCACCGCCTTCTGCACGCTCCATCCCGCGTGCCGTCCCATCCGGGCCGACCGCGGCGAGACCGCCGGGCCGGTGCTGGACCGGGTCCGCCCTGCGCTGGTGATCGATGCCGCCGGGCCTTTCCAGGGCAGCGACTATCATCTGCCGCAGGCCTGCATCGCCGCGGGCATTCCCTATCTCGATCTTGCCGACGGTCGTGCCTTCGTCACCGGCATCGGCGTGCTGGACGACGCCGCCCGCTCGGCCAGCGTCGCCGTGCTGTCGGGCGCTTCGAGCGTCCCGGCCCTGTCCGGCGCCGTCGTCCGGCACCTGGCTGCGGGGGCTGACCGGGTGATCTCGATCGAGATGGCGATCAGCGCCTCGAACCGCGCGACGGCGGGACGCTCCGTCGCCGCCTCGATCCTGAGCTATGCGGGCCGGCCGATCAGGCTCCGGCGTGGCGAGCGCTGGACGGTGGGCGTGGGGTGGCAGGAGCTGCGATGCGAGCGCTTCGCCCTGGCGGACGGGTCCGCGCTCGGCCGGCGCTGGGTCGCGCTGGCGGATGTCCCGGACCTTGACCTCCTGCCCGCCCGGCTCCCCGGATGCCCGGCGGTCAGCTTCCGGGCCGGCACCGACATCGCGATGCAGACCATCGGGCTGTGGCTCGCGAGCTGGCCGGTGCGCTGGGGCTGGCTTCCCTCGCTGCGAGGGCTCGCCCGCTGGCTCCTGCCCGCCCAGCAACTGATGGCACCCTGGGCATCGGACCGCTCGGGCATGGTCGTCCGCCTGTCCGCCCTCGTCGGCGGTCGCCGCGTCGCACGCCGCTGGACCC
>CALMRL010000593.1 GCA_937873345.1 uncultured Beijerinckiaceae bacterium
GCCGGCGGAGGTAGGCGACGATCGCGACCGCCGCGAAGGCCTGTAGGAAGATGACGCCGAACGAGCCGAAGCCGATCAGCACCGGGGCGCCGGCCTTGAAGGGGTCGAGCCCGGTGAGGGCGCAGGGCACCACCGCCGCCACCGTCATCGCCGACACGGCGAGCGAGGCCCGCGACGGCGCGCCGCTCGCGGGGTTGCTCTCGCCGAACCAGGGCGGCAGCAGCCATTCCCGCCCCAGCGCGAAGATGTAGCGCGTCGCCGCGTTGCGGATGGCGAGGTAGGAGGCCAGCAGCGAGAGGAAGAAGAACATCCCCATGATGTCGGTGAGCACCTCGCCGCCGTAGCGGGTGAAGACGTTGAACATCAGCTCGCCGTTCTCCTTGCCGGCGCGCGCAGCGACGTCGTCGGGCAGGATGGCGCCGACCGTGACCCAAGCGGTGAAGAGGTAGAACACCGCGATCACCACGACCGCGGTGTAGGTCGCGACCGGGATCGAGCGCTTCGGCTCCGCCGCCTCCTCGCCGTAGAGCGCCGCCGACTCGAAGCCGAGGAAGCAGGTGAAGGCGATCATCAGGCTGACGCCCAGCCCCGGCGTGAACACCGCCCCGGGGCTGAGGCCCGCCGCCGGGAGCGAGGCCGGCCATCCCCTCGCGGCGATCACGCTGGCGTCGAACAGCGCGAGGATCACAACCTCGCCGAGCATCAGCGCGCCGAGCGCCTTCGAGGACAGGTCGGCCGAGCGGTAGCCGAACACCGCGACCGCGGCGATGCCGGTCGCGGCGTAGAGCGGCCAGGGCAGGTGCACGCCCGCCGTGCCGAGCACCAGATCGGTGAAGTAGCCGAAGAAGGCGGCGAGCCCGAAGGTGAAGGCGAGGTAGGCGACGACGGCCACGTAGGCCGAGCCGATGCCCGCCGCCGTGCCGAGCCCTTCCGTGACGTAGGTGTAGAAGGCTCCGGTGCTGACGATGCGGCGGCTCATCGCGGCGTAGCCGACGGCGAAGCACATCAGGATCGCCCCGGCGATGACGAAGGCGCCGGGCGTGCCGACGCCGTTGCCGCGCGCGAGGGCGATCGGCAGGTTGCCGACCAGCGACGCCAGCGGCGCCGCGGCGGCGATCACCAGGAAGACGATGCGCGGGGTGGACAGCTGGGCGCGCGGTGCCGGCTGCGCCGAGGCGCGCGGCCCGGCGGGATGGGCGGTGCTGGATGCGCTCATGGAGGTCTCGGTCGTCGGCAAGCGCTAGCGGTTAGCCGATGGCCGCGGGTTTGCCCAGGCGTCCGCCGGGGTCGATGCCGTCGAGCGATGCCATGATCGGTCCGCACCGTCCCCTCTGGAGAGTGCGCAGCGACGAGCACCGGCTCGCCGCAGCCCGCCGAGCGATCGAAGGGCTGATCGCGGATCGCTGTTCGCGACGCGGATCGGGAAGACGTCTAGCCTCGACCAGATCGCGCGAGCGATGGCCTATGAGGCGGTTCCCGGTGCAAGGGCCATTGACCGCTTGATCGAGGCCCGATCTCCCGTGGATGGTGACAGCGTCACTTCAGCTCGTAGCAATTGATGATCGTGTGCGGATCGCGTGTCACGTCGTAGAGGACACCGCACTGAACCAGCTCGTTGGTGCCGGCATGGCGAAACAGCATCAACGACGTTCGATTGTCGTAGCCGCTGGCGTAACCCGCGATCTCCCACCCCTGCGCCAGCAGCTGGGTGATCGTCAGCGATGCGTCGGAGGCGGGGTTGAACCCTGTCGCAAGGAGCATCAGAAGGCAGAGGCTTGCGCGCAAGCGGATGTGTCCTCCCCGTGTTGCTCCTGGTGACCCTCCGGCTTGGCCTGGGCCGGTGAAGCGCCGCGGATTTCTCAGGAGCCGGCTGACTCGGGTTCTATGCCGCTATCGCGATGGCCTCAAGTCCGGCACAGGAGGCCGCCTCGGCCGGCGGCACGTTCGCCCCCGTGTCGCCGCCCCCGCAGCAAGGCGATCCGGCATGACCGGACCCGCCACGGCGATCGTTCAGACTTGCGCCGAACCGCCGTCGGCGAACAACTCGCTACCGTTGACGAAGCTGCTCTCGTCCGACGCGAGGAACAGCGCGGCGTTGGCGATCTCGTCCGGGCTTCCCATGCGGCCGAGCGGCGTCGCCGCCTCCAGGGCGGCCACCAGGGCGCGGTCCTGCTCCTCCGTCTGGGTGAGCCCACGCAGGCCGGGGGTCGCGGTCGCGCCGGGAGCGAGCACGTTCACGCGGATGCGGCGCGGGGCGAGGTCCAGGATCCAGCTGCGGGCGAAGTTGCGGATCGCCGCCTTGCTGGCGCTGTACACGCTGAACGCCGGCCCGCCCGTGACCCCGGTCGTCGACCCGGTCAGGATGACCGACGCGCCGTCACGCAGGAGCGGCAACGCCTTCTGCACCGTGAACAGCGTGCCCTTGACGTTGGTCGCGAAGGTGCGGTCGTAGTGCTCCTCGGTGACGTCGGCGAGCGGCATGAACGCGCCGCCGCCGGCGTTGGCGAGCAGGACGTCGATGCGTCCGGCCTCCTCGCGCACGATCGCGTACAGCCTGTCGAGGTCGGCCAGGCTCGCGACGTCGCCCTGGACGCCGCGCGCGTCGTGGCCGACCTCCGCCACCGCCTCATTGAGTTCCGCCTGCCGACGACCGGTGATGAACACGCGGGCGCCTTCGGCCGCGAACCGTTTGGCGCAGGCCAAGCCGATGCCGCTGTTCGCGCCGGTGATCACCGCGACCTTGCCATCGAGCCTGCCCATGTTTGCCTCCCATCCGTTGACGGGAGCGATATGGACCGGCGCTGCTGATGAAGGTAGTACTGACCTCAAGGTAAGTATGGAACGAAGCCGATGAGCAGCGAAGAACCGCCGTGCGGCCTCGACGTCGCGCTCGCCGTGATCGGGGGCAAGTGGAAGCTCTTGATCCTGTACCACCTCAAGGGGGGTCCCAAGCGGTTCGGCGACCTCAGGCGGCTGGTCGCGGGCGTCAGCGAGAAGGTGCTGATCCAGCAGTTGCGCGAGCTGGCCGCGGCGGGCGTGATCACCCGGCGCGACTACCGGCGGGTGCCGCCGATGGTGGATTACACGATGACGGCGTTCGGCATGACGCTTGTGCCGGCATTGATGCCGCTTTGCGCGTGGGGGACGGAGCACCGGGCGGAGGTCGCGGAGATCATGCTCGCGCGCTTGCCCGAACGGGTCGAGCCCGCCCCCGCCTCGGCCGACCCCGGACGTCCGACGAGGTCGTGACGTTGGGCGACAGGCCGGATCGGCGGCGCATCTGTTTGAGGCTGGACCGCAGGCGTCAACGATGAAAAGATTGGGCCTTCTCGCGCTCGACGGGTCCGCGAGCCGATGAGTGTCATGCCGAAAAGGTTTGGAATCAAATAGACCGAGACTATAGCGCCTCAAGACGATCGTTTCCCATGGTAGCGCGACATCCGTAGATTTGTAAGAATACAGTGTGGTGACGCATGACGACGGGATCACTGATCGGATATGCCGACCGCGCGCAGATGCTGCGCATCATCGACGCGCTCGACGACGGCATCATCGTGCTGGAAGCCGACGGCACGCTGTCCTACGCCAATGCCACGGCGCTGGCGATGCACGGGGTCGACGACCTCGAAGACCTCGGCGCCGACCTCGCCGCCTACCAGGCCCGCTTCACCCTGCGCTACCGCAACGGGCACACCCTGGCTCCGGAGGAATACCCCGGCCGCCGTCTCCTCGCCGGCGAGGCGATCCGCGACGTGGTGCTGGAGGTCTCGAAGCACAACGACATCCGGCACTGGACGCAGGTGGTGCGCGGCCTCGCCATCGAGGCGGCGGGGGATGCCCCGAGCTTCTGCGTGCTGATCCTCAACGACGTCACCGCCGAGTTCGACGCCGAGGCACGGTTCGAGCGCGCCTTCGCCGCCAACCCGGCCCCGGCGCTGATCTGCCGCCTCCTCGACCATCGCTACGTCAAGGTCAACGACGGCTTCCTCGAGATGACGGGCTACACCCGCGAGATGGTGATCGGCCGCTCGATCTACGACCTCGACGTGCTCGCCGGCGCCAAGACGCGCGAGCACGCGATCGGCCTGATGGGCGAGGGGCGGATGATCCCGCAGACCGAGGCGCGGCTGCGCCTGCCGGGCGGCGGCGGCAAGCAGGTGATCGTCGCCGGGCAGCCGATCGAGATCGGGCACAACAGCTGCCTGCTCTTCACCTTCATCGACCTGGAGCCCCGGCACCGGGCCGAGACGGCGCTGCGGCAGAGCGAGCAGCGCTTCGCCACCGCCTTCCGCCTGTCGCCGGTGCCGATGCTGATCTCCTCGCTCAAGGAACACCGCATCCTCGACGCCAACGACGCCTTCGTCAGCGAGTTCGGGCACGATCGCTCGGGCGCCGTCGGCCGCAGCAAGACCGAACTGGCGATCTGGGCGGACGAGGACACGCGCCGCATCGTCGAGAGTCAGCTCGACCAGACCGGGAGCGTCCGCTCCCACGAGGCGCGGCTGCGTCGCCGGGACGGCAGGACGCTCGACTGCCTGATGTCGTCGGAAGGGGTGACCATCCTCGACGAGCGCTGCGTGCTCACCGTGATCCAGAACGTCACGGCGCATCGCCGCTCCGACACGCAGCTGATCTCCGCGGTCGAGGCGGTGATGCAGGACGCGTCCTGGCTCGGCCAGAAGATCGTCGCCCGGATCAACAGCATGGCCGACGGGGAGGAAGGAAAAGGCGATCTGCTCGCCGCCGCCGAGCTGTCGCACCGCGAGCGGCAGGTGCTGGCGCTGATCGCGCGCGGCGCCACCGACAAGGCGATCGCCGCGACGCTGCAACTGTCTTTTCACACAGTGAAGAACCACGTCCGCTCGATCTACCGCAAGACCGGCGTCAACAAGCGCGCCGAAGCCGTGGCCTGGGCCCGCCACTGCGGCGTGATGAACCACATCCACGAGCGCAAGTAGCGTCATCCGCGTCAGTGAATTAGTTCTTTCGTGTCATGGATCGATTACGCCAGACGGCTACTTATCCGTGCGATCGGAAGGTTTCCGGCGCTTAGGATTACATCTTCATGACACAATATACCGACGACCGCGCGGGTCTTCCCGCGCCGGGGGCGGCGCTCGGCAGTTGGAAGCACGTCCATTTACGGGTGTCATGGCAGGCGATCTTCGCCGGCGTGGTTCTCGCGCTGTCTGTCGAGATCCTGCTCAGCCTGCTCGGTGCCGGCATCGGTTTCAACACGGTCAACACCAATGCCGGCTCGACCCCGGATGCCGGCAGCTTCGGCATCGGCGCCGGGATCTGGTGGGTGGTTTCGAGCTGCCTCGCCCTATTCGCCGGCGGCTACGCCGCGGCTTGGCTGGCCGGCAACGAGATCAAGTTCGACGGCATGCTGCACGGGCTCGTCACCTGGGGCATCACCACCATCGCCGCCCTGTACCTGCTGTC
>CALMRL010000594.1 GCA_937873345.1 uncultured Beijerinckiaceae bacterium
GTACCAGGCTGGCAGTGCGGCGAGCGACGCCGCCTCGCAGGCCGGGCGGCGCGTCAGGCGCCTCGGCGGCGGCACGATCCGCGCTAAATGGAGCTGAGCCGCTCATCCGGCCCATCGACCAGCAAGGAGCCGCCATGGCCCGCGACCTGACGCACGCGACATCCGCCTTGAAGACGCATCAGTTGGAGACTCGTGGGGTGACCACGCCCCAGCTGTTCGACGCCGACCCGCAGCGCTTCAGCAAGTTCCACGTCGCCATCGATGGGCTGCTCTTCGACTACTCGAAGCAGCGCGTCACCGCCGAGACGATGAGCCTGCTCCACGGCCTCGCCCGAGCGGCCAAGCTGGACGAGCGCCGCGCCGCGCTGTTTTCCGGTGCCAAGATCAACATCACCGAGGACCGCGCGGTGCTGCACATGGCGCTGCGCAATGTCTCCGGGCGCCCGATGGCCGCCGACGGCACCGACGCGATGCCCGGCGTGATCGAGGTGCGCGAGCGGATGGGCGCCTTCGCTGACGGCGTGCGCGGGGGTGCGATCACCGCGGCCAATGGCGAGCGCTTCACCGACATCGTCAACATCGGCATCGGCGGCTCCGACCTCGGCCCGGCGATGGCGGCCCGCGCCCTCTCCCCCTACGTCGCGCCGCACCTGTCGTTGCACTACGTGTCGAACGTCGACGGCGCCGACATCGGCGACACGCTGAAGGGGTTGGCGCTCGAAACCACCCTCTTCATCGTCTGCTCCAAGACCTTCACCACGCTGGAGACGATGACCAACGCCCGCACCGCGCGCGCCGCGGTGGCGGCCAGGCTCGGCGAGGCGGCGGTTGCCGACCATTTCTGCGCGGTGTCGACGCAGCTCGACAAGATCGCCGAGTTCGGCATCCGCGAGGACAGGGTGTTCGGCTTCTGGGATTGGGTCGGCGGGCGCTATTCCATCTGGTCGGCGATCGGCCTTTCCGTGGAGATCGGCATCGGCAGGGCGCCGTGGGAGCAATTCCTTGCCGGCGGCGAGGACATCGACGAGCACTTCACCACCGCGCCGGTCGAGAAGAACATCCCAGCCCTGATGGCGCTGGTCGAGATCTGGAACCACGATTTCCTCGATCTGGCGACGCAGGCGGTGATCCCCTACGACCAGCGCCTCGCCCGCTTCCCCGCCTACCTGCAGCAGCTGGAGATGGAGTCGAACGGCAAGTCGGTGTCGCTCGACGGCGGCCCCGTCGAGATGAAGACCGCGCCGGTCATCTTCGGCGAGCCCGGCACCAACGGCCAGCACGCCTTCTTCCAGATGCTGCACCAGGGCACCGAGCCGGTGCCGATCGACTTCCTGGTGGCGGCTAAGCCGACCGACGCCGACCAGCACCACCACGACCTGCTCGTCGCCAACTGCTTCGCTCAAGGGGAAGCACTGATGCGCGGGCGTTCGCTGGCGGAGGTCGACGCGCAGTTGCGCAAGCAAGGCGCCGACGCGGCGGCGATCGAGCGGATCGGCCCGCACAAGGTGTTCTCCGGCAACCGCCCGACCTCGACGATCCTCTACGAGAGCCTGACGCCGCGCATGCTCGGCCGTCTCATCGCGCTCTACGAGCACAAGGTGTTCACGCAAGGGGTGATCTGGAACATCGATTCCTTCGACCAGTGGGGCGTCGAACTCGGCAAGGAGCTGGCCGGGCGCCTCGTGCCCATCGTCTCCGACCGCAACGCCTCGACGGCGCAGCTCGACTCCTCGACCGCCGGGCTGATCGACGCGATGCGCCGGCTCGCCGGCTGAGCGCGCGAGCGGGGGTCCGCACAGGGGTCGAGGTCCGCTGTCATCCGCGTGGCGCTTCTTCTGGTCCCGGCCAGCCCTGGTGCTCGGCTACGCGATGGCGGTGTTCGGCGCCAACGGCGTCGCCGCCCGCATCGCGGTCGGTGCCATCTCGCCGATGGTGCTGGTGTCGCTGCGCTGGGGCTTCGTCGCCGCCGCCCTCGCCGCGATGTTCAGGGCGGCGCAGTGGAGCGAGCTTCGGGCGCTGCTGCGGACGCACCCCGGGCGTCTCGCCTGGATGGGCCTGCTCGGCTTCTCCGGCTTCAACGCCCTGTTCTACGTCGCGGCCTACCGCACCACGGCGGTCAACCTGACGCTGATGCAGAGCGCGATCCCCGCTTTGGTGCTGGCGGGTTCGGCGATCGTCTTCCGCACGGGGGTGACGGTGCTCCAGCTCGTCGGCATGGCCCTCACCATGCTCGGCGTGCTCCTCGTCGCCGCCAGGGGCGACCTGCACAGCCTGCTGCACCTCGCGCTCAACGGCGGCGACGCGCTGATCCTGCTCGCCGACGTCTTCTATGCCGCCTACGCGCTTGGCCTGCGGGTGCGCCCGTCCGGCACGCCGCTCGTGTTCTTCGCCGGGCTGTCGCTTTCGGCGCTCCTGTGGTCGCTGCCGCTCTCCGTCGGCGAGGTCGCGCTCGGCCGCTCCTACTGGCCGAGCCCGCAGGGTTGGCTGGCGACGCTGTTCATCGCCTTTGGCCCGTCGTTCACCGGGCAGCTCGCCTTCATGCGCGGGGTCGAGCTGATCGGACCGGCGCGGGCGGGGCTGTTCACCAACCTGATCCCGATCTTCGGCGCCCTGTCGGCGGTGGCGGTGCTCGGCGAGCGCTTCACGCCGGCGCACGCGCTGGCGGTGCTGCTCGGCCTCGGCGGCATCACGCTCGCCGAGTGGCGCGGCCTGCCGCGGCGCCG
>CALMRL010000595.1:0-1454 GCA_937873345.1 uncultured Beijerinckiaceae bacterium
CCGTGAGCGTGTAGCGCAGCGTTCGGGCCGCGGCGCCGGCGAGGGCGGCGACGAGCCGCGCGCTCTCCGCCTCGGCACCCGCTGGCAACGAGCCGGCACCGGCCGCCACCGCCTCGATCCAATCGTCGCAGTGCCCGACGACGTCGAGCACAGCGGCAATCCTCGCGCGCGCTGGCGTCGCGCCGCCCTCGATCGGGCTTCCCCTGCGCACCGTGTCGAGCAGGTCCTCGGCGGCGTGCAACACCCGGATCATCGGCGCGAAATCGAAGATGCCGGCCGATCCCTTGAGCGTGTGCACGCAGCGGAACAGCCGGTCGAGGAGAGCCCGGTCACCCGGCGCGCGTTCCAGTGCCAGCAGGTCGTCGGACGCCTGCTGCACCAGTTCGCGGCCCTCGACGACGAATTGCGCGAGAAGCTCGTCCATCACGCGTCCAGCGGTCGCTGGTAGACGATCGCGTCGGGAAGGCGGCGCACGGCGAAGCGATCGGAGATCCGCACCATCGACTCGGTGTGGCCGAGGCAGAGGAATCCCCCGGGATTGAGGGCCCGGTAGAGGTGGTCGGCGGCGGCAAGACGCGAGGCGTCGTCGAAGTAGATCAGCACGTTGCGGCAGAACACGACGTCGAAACGACCCTGCGCCGCCATGCTCCCGGCATCGAAGAGGTTGGCTGCCGTGAAGGTGACGCTCTCGCGGATGTCGGCGATCAGCCGGCGACGCTCGTCGGCCGGCGCCTCGAAGTAGGCGGCGAGCAGGCCCTGCGACAGCCGCGCGGTGGAGCGCTCGCTGTAGAGGCCGGCGCGCGCCGCCTCGATCGCGCGAGTGTCGATGTCCGAACCGACGATCTCGACGTTGTAGGCGTCGACGAGCGGCCAGTTCTCCAGCAGCCAGAGGGCAAGCGAGTAGGGCTCTTCGCCGGTGGAGCAGGGCACCGACCACAGCCTCACCATGTCGCCTGGGCCGCGTCGCGCGACGAGCTCGGGCAGAATCGAGCGGACGAGACAGGCGAACTGGTGGTCTTCGCGGTAGAAATAGGTCTCGTTGATCGTGAAGGCATTGATCAGCGCCTCCATCTCGCGCGCGTCGAGGCGCAGCGCGGCGAAGTAGGCGGCGAAGCTCGCATCGCCGCGACGCGCCATCAGCTCGGCGACGCGGCGCTCCACGAAATAGCGTTTTCCCTCGCCGTAGCTCATCCCGGTCTGTCGATACAGGAAGGCGCAGAAGCGTTCCAACTCGCCCGAGCCGAGCAGGGCCTGCTGCGCCTCGGCTCCGCTCACGGCAGCATCGCCAGGAGGCGCGCCGCGATGGCGTCGACGGGGGCGACGACGCTCGCCCCGCCGGCGCGCACCAGCTCGCCCGGCATGCCCCAGACGCCCGCCGTCTGCTCGGCCGCGGCGATGGTGCGGCCGCCGTCGGCGCGCCGGTCTCCAGTCTAACGTCTCGTGCCCCGGCTCGT
>CALMRL010000595.1:1464-2043 GCA_937873345.1 uncultured Beijerinckiaceae bacterium
GTGCGGCCGCCCTCGGCGCGCAGCCTTGCCATCGCGGCGGCGCCGTCGTTGCCCATGCCGGTCATCAGGATGCCGACGAGCCGGCTCGCGGCGACATGGGTCATCGCGCTTTCGACGAGCCGGGTAACGCTGGGATGCCAGCGGTGCTGCGGCAGCGGCGGCGCCGGCATCGCGACCGGTCCGCCGGGCCGCCTTGCGAGGATGATGTCGGCGTCGCCGCGCCCGATCAGCACCCGCCCGGGCGTCAGCGGCTGCGGTGACGTCACTTCGCTCACCTCGAGCGCGCACAGCCCGTCGAGGCGACGCGCCAGCTGCGCCGTGAAGCTCGCCGGCATGTGCTGCGCGACGACCAGCGGCCAGGGAAAGTCGCCGGGCAGGCGTGACAGCAGCGCCTCCAGCGCCGGCGGCCCTCCGGTGGAGCAGCCGACGAGCACGAAGCGCTCGGCGGGGGCGCCGAGAGCCGCGGGACGCATGCTCGCGGCGGGTGCCGCAGACATAGGTGGCGGGGAGGCGCCCCGGCGCAGCCGTCCGGCGAGCCGAGACGTGCCGCGCAGCCTCGCCGAGGCCGCCGCCCGGACC
>CALMRL010000596.1 GCA_937873345.1 uncultured Beijerinckiaceae bacterium
AGCACATCCGCTGCCTTTGGCAGGCCGATGGCTGGATGTTCAACGTCGTGTACATCATCACCTTCGGCGGTTTCATCGGCCTCAGCGTGTTCCTGCCGACGTTCTTCTACACCTCGTTCGGCATGACGAAGATCCAGGCCGGCATCTACACCACGCTGGCGACCTTCATGGGCTCGGCGACGCGCGTGCTCGGCGGCTTCCTCGCCGACAAGCTCGGCGGCATCGTGGTGCTGTCGGTGATCTTCCTCGGCGCCATCGCCGTCTACCTCAGCCTGACGACGATGCCGCCGCTGGCGCTCACCGTGATCCTGTTCATGGCCTGCTTCGCCTGCCTCGGCATGGGCAACGGCGCGCTGTTCCAGCTGGTGCCGCTGCGCTGGCCGTATTCGACCGCGGTGGTCGGCTCGATGATCGGCGAGATCGGCGCGCTCGGCGGCTCGATCCTGCCGAACGTGATGGGCCAGTCGAAGCAGATCACCGGCTCCTACGCCGCCGGCTTCGTCGCCTACGCCTGCCTCGCCGGCGTGGTGCTCGCCATCCTGATGGTCGTCTCGCGCATCTGGGTCGGCAAGTGGGTCGGCAAGGGCGGCAGGGCGCTCTCGACCTCCCCCGCAATGGCGCCGGGCGTCGGCGCTGACGGATCGATCGCTGCCTACTGACCGCGGCGGCGGGACCGCCCCGCCGTTCCCGTCCGGCATCGCGGGCGCGCCTCGAACGGGGCGCGCCCGTTGCGCGCCGGGGTTCAATCCCGGGTCGCGACGCGCTACATGGGGTGACACACCCTACGTCCCTCCGATCGCGAAACCATGCAGTTCCTCGACCAGGCCCGCGTCCATCTCCGCTCTGGCGACGGCGGCGCCGGTTGCGTCTCGTTCCGGCGGGAAAAGTTCATCGAGTTCGGCGGCCCCGACGGCGGCGACGGCGGCAAGGGCGGAGACGTCCTCGTCCAATGCGTCGACGGCCTCAACACACTGATCGACTTCCGCTACCAGCAGCACTTCAAGGGCAGGACCGGCATGCATGGCTCCGGGCGCAACCGCGCCGGGCCGAAGGGCGCCGACGCGGTGCTCAAGGTGCCGGTCGGCACGCAGCTGTTCGACGAGGATGCCGACGAGCCCTTCGCCGACCTCACCGTGGTGGGCCAAAGCCTGCGCGTCTGCCGCGGCGGCAACGGCGGCTTCGGCAACGCCTACTTCACCACCTCCACCAATCGCGCCCCGCGTCGCGCCAACCCCGGCGAGCAGGGCGAGGAGCGCACGGTGACCTTGCGCCTGAAGCTGATCGCCGATGCCGGGCTCGTCGGGCTGCCCAATGCCGGCAAGTCGACCTTCCTCGCCACCGTGTCGGCGGCTAGGCCGAAGATCGCTGCCTATCCCTTCACCACTCTGCACCCGCAGCTCGGGGTCGCGGCTGTGGATAGCCGCGAATTCGTGCTTGCCGACATTCCTGGCTTGATCGAGGGCGCCCATGAGGGCGTCGGCCTGGGCGACCGCTTCCTCGGCCACATCGAGCGCTGCCGGGTGCTTCTCCACCTCGTCGACGCCGGCGGCGAGCATGCGGGCCGGGACTATCGCACCGTGCGCGCCGAACTCGACGCCTACGGCGCCGGCCTCGCGGGGAAGCGCGAGATCGTCGCGCTCTCTAAGGTCGAGACGGTCGATCCCGAGACGCTGAGGAAGCAGGCCGACCGCCTGCGCCGCGCCTGCGGGCAGCCGCCGCTGCGCGTGTCCGCGGCGACGCGCACCAACGTCACCGACGCGCTGCGCCGGCTGGCGGGCGCGATCGATGCCGAGCGGGCCGAGAGTGCGCCGGTTGAGCCGGCGAAGGCGTGGACGCCTTGACGATGGGCGGTTCCGGGCGCGCGGGATGATCCTGATGACCGCCGCTCAAAGGAGCGGCAAGCCTGAAGCGTGACCACCGGGCGGACCCTGCGCTAAGA
>CALMRL010000597.1 GCA_937873345.1 uncultured Beijerinckiaceae bacterium
GCGAGGAGGGCGAGCGCGCGGTCGCGTTCCTCGGGGACGAGGCGTCCCCGCTCGGTGCGGGCGAGGCGGGTGCCGGCGCCGAGCACCAACCCGGCATCCGTGATCGCCGGATGCGGGCAAACCGCCGGCAACCGGACTTGCTTGGAGGGGCCATCGCCGCGATGTCGGTGCGCCTGCGTGCTCATGGGGTAATCTTACCCCATACGGCCCGCGTCATCGAATGGCGGCACCGGACCGGGGCGGCACCGAAGGCGGGTGTGATCGCGCGACGCCGCCGTGCCCGTCATTGCGAGCCGGCGGCGAAGCAACCCAGGGGCCGCGGTGCCGAAACATCGCGAGATGTCGCCCCCGGGTGGCTTCGCTGCGCTCGCAATGACTGCGAGCTACTGCCGATTGTACACATCCTCGATGCGGATGATGTCGTCCTCGCCGAGGTACGACCCCGTCTGCACTTCGATCAGCTCGAGGTTGATCTTGCCGGGGTTGATCATGCGATGGACCACGCCCATCGGCAGGTAGATCGACTCGTTCTCGTGCACCAGCACCACCTCCTCGCCGCGCGTCACCTCGGCGATGCCGGCCACCACCACCCAGTGCTCGGCGCGGTGGAAGTGCTTCTGCAGGGACAAAGCGGCGCCGGGCTTCACCACGATGCGCTTGACCTGATAGCGCGCGCCATTGTCGATCGACTGATAGTAGCCCCAGGGGCGGTAGGAGCGCTTGTGCTCCAGCGCCTCGCGGCGGCCCTGCTGGCGCAGCTTCTCGACGAGCTGCTTGACCTTGTCGCCGTGCTCGTGGCCCACCACCAGCACCGCGTCCTGCGTCGTCACCACGATCACGTCGGAGACGCCGACGACGGTGGTCAGGTGATCGTCGGAGCGGATGTGGACGTTCTTCGCCGCCACCAGCGCGCCGTGGCCGCGCACCGAGTTGCCGTCGCCGTCGCGCTCGGAAAGTTCCCACACCGCCGACCAGTTGCCGACGTCGGACCAGCCGATGTCGGCCGGCACCACGGCGGCACGGTGGGTGCGCTCCATCACGGCGTAGTCGATCGACTTCTTGGTGGCGCGCGAAAAGGCGGTCGGATCGAGCAGGGTGAAGTCGAGGTCGCGGCGGGCGCCGGTCACCGCCTCGTTCGCCGCCTCCGCCATCACCGGCTCGAAGATCGCCAGTTCCTCGGCCATCACGTCGGCGCGGAAGAAGAAGTTGCCGGAGTTCCAAAGGTAGCCCTCCGCGACGTAGCGCGCGGCGGTGGCGCGGTCGGGCTTTTCCACGAAACCATCGAGGCGGTACACCGGCGCCGTATCCTCGGCGTGATGCTCATGCCCCTCGTCGTGCAGCTCCAGCACCGCGCCGGGGCGGATGTAGCCGTAGCCGGTGGCGGGGTGGTTCGGCTTGATGCCGAGCGTCACGATGTGGCCCTCCGCCGCCGCTGCCGCCGCCCGGCGACAGAGCGCGACGAAGCCGGCGCGGTTGCGCACCACATGGTCGGCGGCGAGCACGGCGACCACGGTGTCGGGCGACTGACCGGCGGCGAGCGCCGCCGCCACCGCCACCGCCGGCCCGGAGTCACGCGACTCCGGCTCCAGCACGATATGGGCCGTGCGCCCCATCTTCTGGAGCTGCTCGCCGATCAGGAAGCGGTAGGCATGGTTGGAGATCACCACCGGCGTATCGAAGGCGTCGTCGGCGAGCACCTCCATCGCCATCTGGAAGGTCGATTCGGCGCCGACCAGCGGGATGAACTGCTTGGGCAGGCTCTCGCGCGAGGCCGGCCACACCCGCGTGCCCGAGCCGCCGCACATGATGACGGGAAGTATCTTCATCTCGCAACCTTCATCCTTGGGCTCGTGCAGCTGTGCTCGTCGGCAAACTCTCCGTCAAACGTTGAGGGTTCCCTGCCGCATCGGCTAACCCGCCGCACGGCGTCCTACCATGATAAACAGGGGCTGAGCGCAATCCGCTCGCCCATCGCAATGCGGGGTGACCATCATGGGACCAAGGAAGCGCGCCGCCCTTTTCCCGCCGGGGCTCGCGACGGTGCTGGCCTTGCTCGCCGCCGCGCCTCCGGATGCCGCGGCGTCGGCGCGCAAGAGCGTGCAGGACTGCAGCGACGAGCTGCGCGACAAGGCGTCGGCGATCGACAAGGCCGGCATGAGCGCGAGCGCCTTCTTCCACAGCTGCTGGTGGCATACCGAACCGGGGACGCCGACGCCGATCGTCGCGGACGAGCGCGCCAAGGAACCCTTCCGCGCCCCTTCGCGGGCGCCGGCCAGGACCCTGGCCGCGATGCGCTTCCCCAGGCGCCCGGCGACCGACGCCCTCGTCG
>CALMRL010000598.1:0-1290 GCA_937873345.1 uncultured Beijerinckiaceae bacterium
CCTCCCCCGCTCCGCTGCGCCGATCGTTGGCTCATCCTCCCCTGCGCAGCGGAGCGGGGGAGGGGAACCGTGCGCAGCACGGTGGAGGGGGCTCACCGGGCTCGGACCTGAGGCGTCGAGACAACGGATCGAGGCCGATCGATCGAGGCAGCTGGCCCCCTCCACCGCCTCGCGGCGGTCCCCCTCCCCCGCTGCGCAGGGGAGGAGAGGCGCGATCCGGTCACGCCCCCTCCGGCAGCATCACGCTCTCGACGAGGTCGGCGAGCCGCTCGGCGGCGTCGGTGATACCGGCGGCCTTGGCCGCCTCGGCGCGCCGCGCCAACGATCCGGGATCAGCCAGCGCGCGCGTGAGTTCGGCGGCGAGCCAGTCCGGGGTGAAGGCGGCCTGCCTGACCACGGTGGCGGCGCCGGTCGAGGCGAGCAGGGCGGCGTTGGCCGCCTGGTCCTGGTCGAGCGCGTGGGGGAACGGCACGAGGATCGACGGCCGGCCGATCGCCGCCAGCTCCGACACGGTGGAAGCGCCAGCGCGCGCCACCACGAGGTGGGCCTGCGCGATGCGCATCGGCAGGTCGGCGAAGAAGGGCGCCACCTCGGCCACCAACCCCATCGCCTCGTAGGCGGAGCGCACCCGCGCCTCATCCTCGCCGCGCGCCTGCTGCACCACCGCGAGGCGGGCGCGGGCTTCGGCGTCGAGCAGGGCGACCGCCGCCGGCACCACGTCCGACATCACCCGCGCGCCCTGCGAGCCGCCGGTGACGAGGAGGTGCAGCAGGCCGGTGTCGGGGGGAAAGGGCAGGGCGGCCGCCTCCAGCACGGAGGGCCGGATCGGGTTGCCGATCAACCGCGCCTTGGCGGCGAGCGCGCCGTCGGCGATGCTCAAGTTGTCGAAGCCCTTGGCGATCGCCTGGACGCGGCGGGCGAGGAAGCGGTTGGCGCGGCCCATCACGGCGTTCTGCTCGTGAAGGATGGTCGGCACCTTGAGCTGCGTCGCGGCGAGCACGGGGGGCACGGTGGGGTAGCCGCCGAAGCCCACGGCGGCTCGGGGGCGCATCGCGCGCACCAGGCGCCGCGCCTTGTGGGTGCCCTGCATCAGCTTCAACACCGCGGTGCCGCGCCTCACCACGCCGCCGCCGGTGGGGGTGCCGGCCGGCACGTGGTGGATGATGCGGGCGGGGAAGGCCGCGCCGTAGCGCAGCGCCCGGTCGTCGGTGACCAGCTCGACCGGGATGCCGCGCCGCCCCAGCGCCGCGGCGAGCGCCTGGGCGGGGAACAGGTGCCCTCCGGTGCCGC
>CALMRL010000598.1:1300-4087 GCA_937873345.1 uncultured Beijerinckiaceae bacterium
GGACGAGGCCGGTCGACAGGGCTTGCTTCGCTCACGCCGGCTCTCCCCGCATCGCGGCGGCGGGCATCGGGGCGGAGGGCATGGCGGGCGCCGGGAGGGACCGCGGGCGGCTCGCCTGCTCCCTGTCGTAGGCGATCTCCGAGCGCGGCCGCTTGCGCGTCACCGCGAGCAGGAAGCCCATGCCGAGCGCCACCGAGACCAGCGACGAGCCGCCGTAGGAGATGAAGGGCAGGGTCATGCCCTTGGCCGGCATCAGGTGCAGGTTGACCGACATGTTGATCGCCGCCTGCACGCCGAACAGCATCACCAGCCCCGCGCCGGCGAAGGTGCAGAACGGGTCCTCCGAGCGCGCCGCCTTGACCAGCCCGCGCACCACGATGAAGGCGTAGACGCCGGCCAGGGCCATGCAGGCGAGCAGCCCGAACTCCTCGCCGGTGACGGCGAAGATGAAGTCGGTGTGGGCGTCGGGCAGGATGCGCTTCACCGTGCCCTCGCCCGGCCCCTTGCCGAGCCAGCGCCCGGCCTTGATGGTGGCGAGCGCGGTGTCGACCTGGAAGGTGTCGGTGGCGCCGTTGCCGCTGCCGGGGTCGATGAACTTCAGGATGCGGGCGCGCACGTGCGGCACGAACTTGTAGGCGGCGACGACGCCCGTCGCGCCGGCCCCGCCGAGGCCGGCGATCCAGAACCAGTGCAGCCCGGCCATGAAGAACAGCGCCATCCAGACCAGCGATACCAGCATGGTCTGGCCGAAATCGGGCTGCAGCATGAGCGGGATGATGGTCGCCGGCAGCAGGGCCAGGGCGATCAGCGTGCCCGGCACGTCGCGGCGCTTGCCGCCCTCCGAGAAGCCCCAGGCGACGAGGATGACGAAGGCCGGCTTCAGGAACTCGCTAGGCTGCACGCCGAGGATCCAGCGCCGCGAGCCCTTGATCTCGTGGCCGAACAAGAGCGCCGCGAAGATCAGCGCCATCGACGCCAGGAACAGGATCGCCGCCGCGCGGCGCACCTGCCGCGGGGTGAGGAAGGAGACGCCGACGAGCACGGCGACGGCCGGCACCAGCGCCAGGGCCTGGCGGTTGACGAAGTGGAAGGTCGAGAGCCCGATGCGCTCGGCCACCGGCGGCGAGGCGGCCATGGTGAGGATCATCCCGGCGACGATCAGCACGCCCAGCGCCGCGAGCAGCCAGCGGTCGACGGTCCACCACCAGTTCGCCAGGACCGTGCGTTGCGCGCGCGACACCATCGCAAGCTTCTCCCCGAGCGCCCGCAACGGCGTCGCTCGCCTTCGCAGTGTAGAAGGGGAGTGTTAACCATGCCTTGCCGGCCGGCGGTTTGGCAGCCGTTCGCAGGCTTCACCTTGTGGCGCTGAGGGGGACGTCGTTGGTCGAAACCTCGAGAGGCGGGCAAGGGCCGAGGCTTGAAGACAGTCATCGATCTCGGAATGTCGGAGGGCAACGACACCGCGTTCTACCTGGCGAAAGGCTTCAAGGTCATCGGCGTCGAAGCCGATCGCGGCATGTTCGCGACACTGCAGAAGCGGTTCGAAGGAGAGATCGCCGCGGGAACGTTGACGCTGTTCAACAGGGCAGCCAGCGACACGTGCGACGAGGAGGTGTCCTTCTTCGTGCATTCCCAACATCAGGGCGTCTCGGGACTGCAGATCAACAAGGATCTCGATCCCCGGGGATACGACCCATCGTACCTCGTCAAGACGATCAACTGGCAGCGTCTGGCGGCCTTGGGCGCGGCGCACTACGTCAAGCTCGACATCGAGGACAACGAGACGAAGTTCCTGACCGGCATGGCGGCGACCGGTCGTTTGCCGGAGTTCATCTCGGTCGAATGCCACGCGCTGCAGCCCGTGGAGATGCTGTCCGCGATGGGATACCGGCGCTTCCGCCTGATCGACCAGAACGCACCGACGGGCTTCGTGCTGCCGGCCGTGCAGCGCGAAGGACGCCACGTCGACAGCCCGAACTTCGCGCACGCCTCGGGACCGTTCGGACTGGACGTGTTCGAGGCCGGCGGCTGGCTCGACCTCGAGCGCTTCAAGGCCGCCTGGTCGGAAGCGCAGCCGACGCGGGTCCGCACCTGGTACGATTGCCACGCCTGGGAGCCCGGCTTCGCGACGAAGCCGGGCGCAGCGGCTATCGCCGCCAGCCTCAAGCAATGGGCGGCGCGCCTCGGACGGCGGCGCGCGTGATCAGCGCGCGCGATCGAGTTCGCCCCGCACAACCTCGCGGAACCGCTCGCCGCGCTGCTCGAAGTCGCTGAACTGGTCCTGGCTGGCGCAGGCCGGCGACAGCAGCACCACCTGCTCGGAGCCGTCGCGCTCCGCTTCGGCGCGGGCTTGCCTCGCGGCGCGGCGCGCGGCGATGTCGAGCGTACCGCAGGCATCGAAGGGCACGGCGTCGCCGAGCGTCGCGGCGAAGGCGTCGCTGGCCTGGCCGATGCCGTAGGCCCGCGCCACGCGGGGGAACAGCGGGCGCAGCGGCTCGATGCCGCCGCTCTTGGCCTTGCCGCCGATGATCCAGTGCACGCGTGGGAAGGCGAGCAGCGCCTTCTCCGCGGCGTCGGCGTTGGTCGCCTTTGAGTCGTTGACGAACAGCACGGTGCCGCCGTTCGCGGTGGTGATCCGCCCGATCTCCTCCATGCGGTGGGCGAGGCCGGGAAAGGCGCGCAGCGCCGCCTCCAGCCGGGCGTGGTCGTCGGCGAGCGGACCCAGCGCCAGGATCGCCGCGGCGGCGTTCTGCGCCGCGACGCGGACCGCCATGGTTTCCAACCCCT
>CALMRL010000598.1:4097-4344 GCA_937873345.1 uncultured Beijerinckiaceae bacterium
GCCGCCGCGGTGGCGCATCAGCACCGTGCCGGCGAGGGTGATGCCGTCGGCGACGGCGTGACCCGCGACGCTGACCGCCTCGACGCGATGCCCCGCCGCGCGCAGCCGCTCGGCGATGGCGGCGGAGTGCGGATCGTCGAGCGAGACGATCGCCGTGTCGGCGCCGGCGACCAGCCGCTCCTTGAGCGCGGCGTAGTTCTCCATCGTGCCGTGGCGGTCGAGGTGGTCGGGCGTCAGGTTCATCAGC
>CALMRL010000599.1 GCA_937873345.1 uncultured Beijerinckiaceae bacterium
GTGCAGCGCCGCCAGGACGCGCGCCACGGCCACGTCGCGCGCGTCGGCATCGGGCAGGCACTTGCGGTAGAAGCGCACCAGCATGCCCTTCACGTCGTCGCGCGACCAGGGCAGCAGGTCGGCCTCGATGCCGAGCACGGCGGCGGCATACAGCACGCCGATCTTGCGGGCGATGCGGGCGTGGAGGCCACCCCCGCCGCGAAGGCATCGCTCAGGCGCATCGCGCGGGCCGAGACGTCCCCTGGCAGCAGGTACGCGATCCAGGCCTCGAAGAGGACGCCGTGGTTCTCGTCGATGGTCGCGCCGACGCGCTGGACCGCCCGCGCCGAAGCCTCGCTCGGCCCCGCGTCGTCCTCGCGCATGGTGACGGCGTCGAAGATGCCGCCGTCCGCGGCGGGCGGCACCGCGACGTCGAAGAAGCGGGCGGCCTGGCCGAAGCGCTGCCGCATCAGGCGTCCCGCGATCGCCGCCTGCGTCTCGGGACCCGTGCTGATGCCGAAGCACATCCACTGCAGCCGCGGGTAGGTGCCGTTGAGGGCCCGGGTGATCGACTTGCTCTTGCCGACCGTGACGCCCTGCGAGATCAGCTTCATCTTCTGGAAAGTCTGCTGCTCGCTGAGGTCCTCGAACTCGGCCTCGTCGAAGATCGCGACGAAGTCGTTGCGCCCGTGCGCCTCCTCTGAGATCGCCCGCATGGTCGCTCGGTAGTCGCAGTACTCATCTGGCTGGCCGCCGACGCTCTGCGCGACGCGCGCGAGCGTCGACTTGCCGCTCGACGTCTCCCCGGCGAAGTGGAACACGGCGGTCTCGGACAACAGCCGCCGCCGCTGCCGGCCCTCGACGTAGCCGGGGAGGGCGGACGCGAGCGGAATGAGCACGGCGATCACGAGAGGAGACGACTGCGGCCCGAGCATAAGCACGCCGCTCCGGTAGGCGTCGAGCGTCCCGGCGGCGACGCCGAAGCCGCTGACGCCCTCGTGGTTCCAAACGTACCGCCCCCGAGCCGTGCCGAGGCATCGCGAGGGCGTGACGAAGCCGCGCGCCCCGTCGCACCAGCCGGCCGGCGCGTGCTGATCACGGCCCGCGCCGGCACCTTACGTATCAGCTCCGCGGCAAAGAAGTCGGCGCCGCGATCGTCGAGGGGGACGCGGGCATCCTGGGCCCGCAGGGCAGCGATGAGCGCTTTCCTGTTCCCGCGATCCCTCGCGGGGAAGATCGTGGTTGTCCGGGATCCGTCCCGGCGCCGGTGCCTGATCGCGATCACGTGCTCGCCGCTCAGGTCGTCGCGGCATAGGCGGATCTGCCATGCGTGTCCCGTAACGCAAAAGCCGTCGGTGGTTTCCGCGATGGTCGCAACGTAGTCGTTCATGACACCTCACCTTTCATCGTTTGCCTCAGAACCTGACCCAAAAGCCTACTGACGCGCGAGGCGGCGGATGCCGAACTGG
>CALMRL010000600.1 GCA_937873345.1 uncultured Beijerinckiaceae bacterium
TCTTCGAGGAAACAGGATCGGGCATGAGCAATCGGATGTGGGGTGGGCGCTTCGAATCCGCACCCGACGCGATCATGGAGGAGATCAACGCCTCGATCGGCTTCGACAGCAAGCTGGCGCCCCAGGACATCGCCGGCTCGCTCGCCCATCTCGCGATGCTGGAAGCCAGAAGCATCGTCTCGCCCGCCGATGCTGCGGCCATCCGCGATGGGCTAGCCGCCATCCGTGGCGAAATCGAGAAGGGCGACTTCCCCTTCGAGCGCTCGCTCGAGGACATCCACATGAACATCGAGGCGGCCTTGGCCTCGCGCATCGGCCCGGCGGAAGGGCGCCTGCACACGGCGCGCTCGCGCAACGACCAGGTCGCGGTCGACTTCCGGCTGTGGGTGCGCGACACCGCCGACGCGCTCGGCAAGCAGGTCGCCGTGCTGCAGCGGGCGCTGGCGGAGAAGGCGCTCGCCCATGCCGGCGACGTGATGCCGGGCTTCACCCACCTGCAGAGCGCGCAGCCGGTGACGCTCGGCCACCACCTGATGGCCTACGTCGAGATGCTCGGGCGCGACCGCAGCCGCTTCGCCGACGCGCGGGCGCGGATGAACGAGTGCCCGCTCGGCGCCGCCGCGCTCGCCGGCACCTCCTTTCCGATCGACCGCCACATGACGGCCGCCGCGCTCGGCTTCGACCGCCCGACGGCGAACTCGCTCGACTCGGTGTCCGACCGCGACTTCGCGCTGGAGGCGCTGGCGGCGGCGGCGATCTGCGCCACGCACTTGAGCCGCTTCGCCGAGGAGATCGTGCTGTGGGCGACGCCGCAGTTCGGCTTCGCCGCCCTGTCGGACAGGTTCTCGACGGGCTCCTCGATCATGCCGCAGAAGCGCAACCCCGACGCGGCCGAGCTGGTGCGCGGCAAGACGGGGCGGGTGGTCGGCGCGCTCATCGGCCTGCTCACCGTGATGAAGGGCCTGCCGCTCGCCTATTCCAAGGACATGCAGGAGGACAAGGAGGGCACCTTCGACGCGCTGCAGACCCTCTCGCTCTGCCTCGCCGCGATGACCGGCATGGTCGCCGACCTCCGGCCCGACACCGGGCGCATGGCGCGCTCCGCCGGCGCCGGCTTCGCCACGGCGACCGACCTCGCCGACTACCTCGTGCGCGAGATCGGCCTGCCGTTCCGCGACGCCCACCACGTCACGGGCCGGCTGGTGGCGCTGGCGGCCGGGCGCGGCGTCGGACTGGAAGACCTTTCGCTCGAGGAGATGCGGGGCATCGAGCCGCGCCTCACGCAAGCGGTCTTCGCCGTGCTCGGCGTCGAGAACTCGGTGGCGAGCCGCACCAGCTACGGCGGCACGGCGCCGGCCAACGTGCGCGCGCAGGCGCAAGCGTGGCTCGACCGGCTGCGCGACGAGGTGTGAGCGAAACCCGGTGGAGACGTTTCGCCATCGCCCTGGCGGCGGCGCTGCCGCTCGCCGGCTGCGGCGGGGTGGCGCCGCAGAAGCCGGCCGCCTGCGGTCACCGCCTCGGCATCGACGTCGCCCACCACCAGGGCCTTGTCGACTGGCCGCAGGCGGCGTCGCGGGGCGTCGGCTTCGCCTTCATCAAGGCGACGGAGGGCGGCGACTACCTCGATCCGCAGTTCCGCCGCAACTGGCTGCTCGCCGAGGCGGCGGGAGTGCGCCGCGGCGCCTACCACTTCATGACGTGGTGCCGCCCGGCGGAGGAGCAGGCGCGCTGGTTCGTGGCGAACGTGCCCGCCGATCCCGGCGCCCTGCCCCCGGTGCTCGACATCGAGTGGAACCCCGACTCCCGCTCCTGTCCGATGAAGCTCGCGCGCGAGCCGGCCCTGGCGATGATCCGCACCGTGCTCGCCGCGATGGAGCGGGCCTATGGCCGCCGTCCCATCCTCTACGTGCCGGCCGACATGTACCGCGACGTCGTCGAAGGGGATCTCGTGGACTATCCGCTGTGGGTGCGCGGCCTCGCCGGACGCCCGCACGCCGCCTACGGCGGGCGCCGCTGGCTCGTCTGGCAGTACGCCGAGACCGGCCGCGTGCCCGGCATCCGCGGCGACGTCGACCTCGACTGCTGGGGCGGCGGGGACGACCGCCCCTCCTGACCCGCCTTCCGCCTAGCGGATGGCGTCGATCTTGGCCTGGCTCTTCAGCCAGATCGGCGACGGCAGGGCGATGAAGTGGCTGGCGGCGAGCCGCTTGGCATTTTCGCTGCCGGGCGCAACGGCGAAGGTCAGCACGTCGCGGATCGCCGCCGCCTGGGCCTCGTTCGGCTGCTTCTTCGAGACCACGGCGTACTCGTAGTTGATCAAGGGGTAGCAGCCTTCGCCCGGCGCGTTGACCAGGGTGAGGCGCTCGTCGGCCGGGGTGCGCGGCGTCAGCGAGGCGGCGGCCGCGGCGATCGTCCCGGCGTCGGGCAGCAGGAACTGCCCGGAATAGCCGCGCATCGCCGCCGTGCCGAGCTTCGCCGCGGCGACCCGGTCGGCGAAGGAGATGCCGGCGTAGCCGATCGCGTAGGGCGTCCGCCCGAGCGTCGCGACCATGCCGTCGTTGCCGGTCGCCTCCACTTCGCCCGCCACCTTCGGCCAGCTGATCGTGGTGCCGAAGCCGACGCGGTCGCCCCACGAGCCGTTGGGCATGGCGATCACCGTGCCGACGTCGTCCTCGCGGCTCGTCGTGGCGAAGCTGAGGTATTGCGAGAACACGAAGGTGTCGCCGGAGCCGTCGGCGCGGCGCACCGGCACGATGTCGTGATGCGGCAGGGCGGCGCCGGGGTTGAGCGCCGCGATCGCGCGATCGTCCCAGGAGCGGATCGTGCCCTGGTAGATGCCGGCGAGCGTCGGCCCGTCGAGCTTCAGAGGGCTCTTCAATTCGGGAAGGTTGTAGTCCACCGTCACGGCGGAGATCGCCAGCGCGATGTCGAGGAACTGCGGGTGCGCCGCCGCCTCGTCGTCGCCGAGGTAGGCGTCCGAGGTGCCGATCTCGGCCGCGCCGGACAGAACCTGCGCCGTGCCCTGCCCCGAGCCGGTGCCGGCGGTGGTGAGCGTGACGCCGGGGTGGTCCTTGCCGAAGTCCGCCGCCCAGCTCTTGAACAGCGGCTCGACCAGCGTCGAGCCGCTCTCGCGCAGGGTGATGGTGTCGGCGAGCGTCGGGCCGGGAGCGGCCAGCAGCAGCGCCGCGAGCATCGTCTTGCCTGTGAACCGTGGCATGGGTCGTCCTCGTCGTGGTGGGGGTGCCGCCCCGCGTGCCCGCTCGGCCTCCGGGGAGAGCGGTGCCGGGCGCCTCTACGCGGCCCTGGCCGG
>CALMRL010000601.1 GCA_937873345.1 uncultured Beijerinckiaceae bacterium
TGCGGCAGCCGGTCGACCGGGAAGAAGTCGCTCGCCGCGATCTCGTGGTCGGGCGCGTGCGCGACGCGCTCGAAGCGGCGCACGACGTAGCAGGCGACGTGGTCGCGGCTGCCGCCGAGCTTGTTGCGGTAGAAGCCGTGCAGGACCGGTCGTTCGGCGCACACGATGCCGCCCTCCTCCCGCAGTTCCCGCACGATCGCGGCCTCCGCCGACTCGCCCCGGTCCACCGCGCCGCCCGGCAGATACCAGCCGGGCGTGTAGCTGTGGCGCACGAGGAAGACGCCGCGCGCGTCGAGGACGATGGCGCGCACGCCGAAGGTGACGGCGCGGCTCAGCCACAGGGCGTGGTTGAGGCGGGCGCCGTGATGGAGGAGCCAGCGGGGAACGCTTGCCAGTCGAGACTCCGTGCCGCGGGCGAATCGTCGGAGGTCAGGATAGGCGGAGCCGGCGCCGATCTTCCAGGGGGCTTGTCGTCCGGGGGCTTGGCTGGTGAGCGGCGCCGATCATTGGCGGATGTCCTCCCCCGCGCAGCGCAGCGGGGAAGGGGAACAGCCAAGCGCTGGACGTCTGAGCTGCCATCCAAACATGCAAAAACCGCGCATTGTCTCGCGACAACTACGCGGTTTCTGCATAGAATTAGGCTGTCGGGTGCTCACGCCCGACGACCACGGAAGACGACGATGAGCCTAAAGCTCACCATCGAAATCCGGTGCGGTAAGCGGAGACTGGTAATCTCCCTTACCTTGTGACCGGGGGCCGGAAGGACGCAAGTCCTTCCGGTTCTCTTGGTTCTACCGCGCCGCCCGATCTGGATCAATGACCCCCGACGAGTTCACCGCTCTTCGAAGAAGCTTCGGCCTCCGGCAAAGCGTATGGGCCGGCCACCTCGGCATCTCGCTACGCACCCTGCAAGAGCTAGAGCACGGTGACCGCGACCTGCGCGAGCTGCACATCCTCGCGCCGAGCGCGTCGCGCTGCGGCCTGCCATCAAGCAGACCCAGCCGATGCTTGCGCCGGCGCCGGTCCGGCGCGATGCGGCTCGTTCAGGATCTCCAGAGCTGACGCTCGGCGCCCGTGCAGGACGTCGTAACGCAGCCGGGTGATTGCGATCCCGCCGCCGCTCACTTCGATAAGGAAGTGCCGAGCATGCGTTCTCGGCGGGCGTGATTCCTAGCAGACAAGGATTCGAACCTCGGTCTCCCGGTCCAGAACCGGGTGTCCGACCGCTAGACCGCCTGGCAGCACGGCGAGGGGTTCCGTAAGACTTGATGCCGCGAGGCTGCGGCGAGCATCAACCGGAAGCATCGAAGCGCCCCTCCACCGCCGATCGGCGGTCCCGTCCCCCGTCTTCGACAGGGGAGGACAGGCGCGACCGGCATCGCGGGTTCGTCCCCTCGCTGCGCTTACGAAGACGGCCGACCCCCTTGCCAAGCGACGTGCGCAGTTTAGATCAGTTCTAAACAACGCCGCGGACCACCCATGAAAGCCTTCACTGACCTCGACGAGCGCGAGATGCTCGCCCTGGCCATCGCCTCCGAGGATGAGGATTCCTGAGTCTACCATGCCTTCGCCTAGGATCTTGCCGGGCGCTATCCCGCCACCGCCCGCGTCTTCACCGCGATGGCCGAGGTCGAGACCGGGCACCGCCGCGACCTGCTCGACGTCTACGGCAGGCGCTTCGGGCCGAACCTGGTGCCGATCCGCCGCGAGGACGTCGCGGGGTCGGCGAAGCGGCGGGCGCCTTGGCTGCTGAAGAACCAGCCGCTCGCCGCGATCCGCCGCGAGGTCGGCGCGCGGGAGGACGCCTCGGCGGCGTTCTACCGCCGCGCGGCGGGGCAGGCGCAGGACGTCGCCACCCGCTCGCTGCTCTTCGATCTCGCCGAGGCCGAGCAGGGGCACTGCGGGACGCTGCACGCCTTGCAGGACGAGCACCTGCCGGCCGAGGCCAAGGCCGGCGAGGCGGCGGACGAGCGACGGCAGTTCATCCTGCACTATGTCCAGCCGGGGCTGGCCGGGCTGATGGACGGCTCGGTGTCGACGCTGGCGCCGCTGTTCGCCGCCGCCTTCGCGACGCACCACAACTGGCCGACCCTGCTCGTCGGGCTCGCCGCCTCGCTCGGCGCCGGCATCTCGATGGGCTTCGCCGAGGCGCTCAGCGACGATGGGCAGATGTCGGGGCGCGGCTCGCCGCTGACGCGCGGCGCGATCTGCGGCGCGATGACGGCGATCGGCGGGCTCGGGCACTCGCTGCCCTACCTCGTGCCCGATCGCTGGCCGCACGCCTTCTGGACGGCGACGGCGCTCGCCGGTGCGGTGGTGTTCGTCGAGCTCTGGGCGATCGCCTGGGTGCGCGCCCGCTACATGGACACGCCGATGCTGAAGGCTGTATTCCAGATCGTGCTGGGCGGCGCGATCGTGCTCGCGGCCGGCATCCTCATCGGCGCGTCCTGAAGGGTGCGCCCGGCATAGGGCTCCCCTTGGCGTTCCTGCTGGCCCACCTGTCCGACGCCCACATCGGCCCGCTGCCCCATGCGCGACGCCGCGACCTCATCGGCAAGCGCATCACCGGCTACATCAACTGGCACCGCGGCCGCTCGACCGCGCATTCGATGGAGGTGCTGGCGGCGGTGGTGACCGACCTGCGCGACCAGGCGCCGGACCACGTCGCGATGACCGGCGACATCCTCAACCTGGCGCTGCCCGGCGAATTCCCGCTCGCCGGCGAGTGGCTGCGGACGCTGGGCGAGCCGGGCGACGCCGTGAGCTTCACCGCCGGCAACCACGACGCCTACACCCGCGGCACCCTGTCGACGCTGTCGCGCACCTTCGCGCCGTGGACCTGTTCGGATGGGACCTGTTCCGATGGGACGTGCCCCGACGATGCCGGGGGACGGGACGCCGGCCAGCCGAGCTACCCCTATTGCAAGAAGCGCGGCGGCGTGGCGCTGATCGGCCTGTCGTCGGGCGTGCCGCGGGCGCCCTTCATCGCCTCGGGCCGGCTCGGCCGGGTCCAGCGCGAGGCGTTGGAGGCGATGCTCGAGGCCACCGGCCGCGAGGGGCTGGTGCGCGTGGTGATGCTGCACCACCCGCCCTGCATCTCCGACCCCGGCGGCCACATCGGCCGCGGCCTGTCCGACCACCAGGCCTTCGCAAGGGCGATCCGCCGGCACGGCGCCGAGCTGATCCTGCACGGCCACAACCACAAGGCCTCGGTCGACCACCTCGACGGGCCGCGCAAGCCCGTGCCGGTGGTCGGCGTGCCCTCGGCCTCGGCGGTGAAGGGCAGGGTGCGCAGCCGCGCCGGCTACCACCTCTTCGCCATCGAGGGCGATGGCGCCGGCGCGACGATCACCGCGCGCGCGCGAGGGCTGCTGCCCGACGACCACCGCATCGGCGACCTCGGCGCGCTGGCGCTGTAGCCTGCCAAGGCACGGCGTCCGTGGTCGGGCCGTCGTCGAGGGAGTGACGGACGCGTGCTTCACTCGACAGCCCCGGCATCGTAGCGCCGGCGGGCGACGTCGATGCTCCCCACCCGGCCGAGCGCCCAGGCCGCGAGGGCCCGTACCGGCCCCAGGACCTCCCGGCCCATCTCGGTCAGGGCGTAGTCGACGCCGGGCGGCTGGGTCGGGATCACGGTGCGCGTGACGTAGCCGTCGCGCTCCAGGCCGCGCAGGGCGCTGGCCAGCACCTTCTGCGAGATGCCGATGCGGCGGCGCAGGACGTTGAAGCGCACAGCGCCGTCCTCCAGCGACACGATGATCAGCATCGACCACTTGTCGCCGACCCGGGCCAGCGTCCCGACCAGGAGCCGACAGGTCTCGGGCGCCAGCTCGGCGACGCATGGTTTCGTCAAGGTGCCTCCTTGGCGGCTCCGGAGCCTCGTCATAGACCCGGTCACCATCGGTGACCATGTCAGGAGTGCAGCCCCAATGACGATGAGCGCGCAGGAGGAGCCCGTGCTGGTCACCGGCGGGTCCGGCTACCTCGCAGGCTTCATCATCATCCACCTCCTGGCGGCGGGCCGCTCGGTCCGCACGACGATCCGCGACCTCGGCCGCGAGGAGGCGGTCCGCGCCGTGCTGCGACGTCATGTGGCCACCGAGCGCCTCGGCTTTCGGGTCGCCAACCTCTTGGCCGACGCGGGTTGGGATGCGGCGATGGAGGGGGTGAGCGGGGTGATCCACGTCGCCTCGCCGATGCCGGTGCGCGAGTATCGCGGCCAGGACCTGGAGGCCCCTGCCCGGCAGGGCGTGCGCCGGGTGATGGAGGCCGCGGCCCGCGCGGGGATCGGTCGGGTGGTGATGACCTCCTCCACCGCGGCGGCCAGCCCGAGCGAGGCGGGGCCGGCCGACGACGCGACCTGGACGGACCCGTCGCGCAAGGGCCTGAGCGGCTACGCCCGCTCGAAGACGCTGGCCGAGCGCGACGCCTGGGCACTGGCCAAGGCGTCCGCCCTCACCCTCACCACCATCCTGCCCGCGATGGTGCAGGGGCCGGCGCTGGGCCCCGAGGTGTCGGGCTCGCTGGAGCTGCCGCTGCGCATGCTGAGCGGCCGCATGCCGCTCTCACCGCGCGCCAGCTTCTGCGGCGTGGACGTCCGCGACGCGGCCGAGCTGCACGTCAGGGCGCTCACCGACGAGCGCGTCGCGGGCCACCGCGTCATTGCCGCGACGGCGCCGCTGTGGCTCCGGGAGATCGCGCAGGTGCTGAAGACGCGGTTGGGTGCGCGGGCGTCCAAGGTCTCGACCCGGGAAGCGCCGGACTGGCTGGTCCGGGCGATGGGGCTGGTGAACGCCGACGCCCGCTTCCTGGCGGCCGACCTCGGCAAGCGCGTGACCTACGACGCGACGAGGGCGGAAGCGCTGCTCGGCCGGCCGCTCCGCTCGTTCGAGGATGCCGTCGCCGCTGCCGGCGAGAGCCTGCTGACGACCATGGAGCATGCTTGAGCGGGATCGCGAGAGCTTTGCCGGTCCATGCGGCGGTGGACCGGCGACGGCTCGATCACCCGACCAGCGCACCCCTGTAGGACCGCCGCCACACCTCCGTCACTCCCGGCGGCCGACCGCCGCGCCCGCCTTGTTTCACGTGAAACGCTCCGCTAGCCTCCCGCCCCATGAC
>CALMRL010000602.1 GCA_937873345.1 uncultured Beijerinckiaceae bacterium
CGGGAGCATCGAAGCCCCTTTCGTCGAAGCTCCTTTGGTCAGGTCCTGCAGAACTGCGGCTGCCGCCAGCCGGCCCGACATCGCCGCCATCGGCCCACCCGGCCCCGGATGCACCGAGCCCCCGGCGAGGTACAGCCCCGGCACCTTTGTCTTGGCCCCCGACCTCTGGAACGAGGCCTGCCAGCCGTGGCTCGCCGGGCCGTATAGCGCGCCCCCCGTCGCCGGGAACAGTCGGGCGAAACCGCCCGGGTCCGTCACCACCTGCGCTTGCGTCCGCAGGGTCAGGCCGCAGCCCGCCAGCACCCGTCGCATCGCCTCCTCGCATCGCGCTTTCTCTCCCTGGCTCAGCTCGCGGCCGTCGGCGGGCGCGTTGACGAGGCAGAGCAGCCGCTCCGGCCCGCCGCGCGCGGCATCGTCCCCATCGCGACCATGGCCCCGATCCTGGGCGCAGACGTAGACCGTCGGCTCGTCTGGTACCCTGTCGCGCTTGAAGATGGCATCGAACTCCGCCGGGTAGTCGCGCGAGAAGAAGACGTTGTGGCGCACCAGCGGAAAGCCCTCAACCTCCGCCGACATCGCGACGGTGACCGCCGAGAGCGAGCGTTGCGTCGTCGCCGGCGCGCTTGTTTTCAGCGCGTCGCCGAACAGGCCGGCCGTCAGCGCCGCGACGTCGGCATTGACCACCACCGCATCGGCCGGCAGCCGCTCGCCGGTGTCGAGCGTCACGCCGGTCACAGCGCCGCGCGCGATCTCGATGCGGCGGACGCCCGTGCCGAAGCGCAGCCGCGCGCCCTGACGCTCGGCGAGGCCGGTCACCGCCTGCGCCAGCGCCAGCATCCCGCCGCGCGGCAGCCAGACGCCGACGCGCTCGACGTGGGCCACCAGCATCAGCGTCGCCGGGGCGAGATAGGGCGAGGAGCCGCAGTAGGTGGCGTAGCGCCCGAACAGCTGCCGCAGCCGCGGGTCGCGGAAATGCTCGGCCAACGCCTTCATCAGCGTCTCGAAGGGGCTGATGCGCGACAGCCGCGCCAGCCCGCCGAGCCCTGAGCGCCCGACGCCGGCGACGAGTTGGTCGAGGCGCGGGCGCTGCCGCCGGATGAACGGCTCGTCGAGGGTGGCGAAGATCTCGGCGGCGCGAGAGCAGAAGGCGCGGTAGCCCCTCGCCTCCGCCGGCCCGGCGAAGGCGCCGATCGCCTCCACCGTGCGCTCGAGTTCGGCGTAGAGGTCGAGCCGCGCCGGCGCCCCGCCTTTCTCCGGCAACCCACCGCCGGGCATCCAGGCGTGCCGGGCAAGGATGCCGGCAGGGTCGAGGTGCAGGGCTTCGCCGAAGCTCGCACCGGCGTCGGCGAACAGTTCCTCGAAGACCCAGCGCATCGTCAGCACCGTCGGCCCGGCGTCGACGCCGCGCCCCGCGCAGTCGATCTGCCGGATCTTGCCACCGGGCGCGGCGCGCCTCTCGACCACGGTGACCTCGCAGCCCTGCCGGGCGAGGTCCGCCGCGGCGGCGAGGCCACCCATGCCGGCGCCGATCACCACGACGTGGGTCATCTGAGGCGGATCATCGAAGTGCCGAGCTCTCGGTCGTTTGGCGGAGAGTGTCCATTTGTCTTGACACTCGCATCCGCCAACCTACCCTGACAAGAGCATCGATGGGAGGACGGCCGGATGGCGGCGGAACGGATCGAGCAGGCTCTGCAAGCCGCGTTGGCGACGGTCGCCGTACCCTCCTGCCCGCCGCGGTTGCTGGCGGCGATGCACCACGCCGTCTTCCCTTCCGGCGCCCGCGTCCGCCCCAAGCTGACCTTCGCCGTGGCCGCCGCCTGCGGCGAGGACGACCCCGCCGTCACCGACGCCGCTGCCTGCGCGGTGGAGTTCATGCACTGCGCCTCGCTGGTGCACGACGACCTGCCCTGCTTCGATGACGCGGATACGCGTCGCGGCGTGCCCTCGGTGCACAAGGCGTTCGGCGAACCGCTTGCCGTGCTCGCCGGCGACTCGCTGATCCTTCTCGCCTTCCAGACGCTGGGCCTGCTCGCCCACGCGCCGCAACGGCTGGCGCTGCTCGTCATGACCCTGTCCCGCGCGGTCGGGGCGCCGGCCGGCATCCTCGCCGGCCAGGCCTGGGAATACGAGCCGGCGATCGACCTGCGGCACTACCACCGCGCCAAGACCGGCGCGCTGTTCGGCGCCGCGGCGATCGCCGGTGCCGCCGCCGTCGGAGCCGAGGCGGAGCCTTGGCGAGCGCTCGGCGAGACGCTGGGCGAGGCGTTTCAGGTCGCAGACGACGTGCGCGACGCCTGCCTGACGCCCGAGATGATCGGCAAGCCGGCCGGCCGCGACGCCGCGC
>CALMRL010000603.1 GCA_937873345.1 uncultured Beijerinckiaceae bacterium
GCGGGTTCCCTCCTTGGGTGATCCGCAGCCGCGGGAGCGGGGAGGAAACGTGTCGCGCCGACCCTGGCGGCGAAAGGCGGTGTTAGCCCTAGCAAAGCCGGGAATGCTGCCGCATATTTCCAGCGTGGCACGAGGGTCGGGCGAGTTGGCGAGCGAATTATCCGAGGCGGTGGCGGCACGGAGCCGGCGCGGTGACATCACCGGGTCGGATGGTCGCTGGACGCGGGAAGCGCTGCCGGCTCCCATCTCGCGGCTCGCCGACATCCGCGCCGCCAAGGAGCCCCGCAAGGAGGGCGGCGAGGATGGGCGCGGGTCGGGCACGGCCGTCATCACCCGGACCCGCACGCAGACGCGCAAGCCCGGCATGTACCGCGTCCTGCTCCTCAACGACGACTACACGCCGATGGAGTTCGTCGTCGCGGTCCTGCGCAAGTACTTCAGCAAGGGTCCCGAAGAGGCGACGCGCATCATGCTGCATGTGCACCAGCACGGCGTCGGCGAGTGCGGGGTCTTCACCTACGAGGTCGCCGAGACCAAGGTCACCCAGGTGATGGATTACGCTCGCAAGCACCAGCACCCGCTCCAATGCATCATGGAAAAGAAATAGGAGCCGTCGATGCCCTCCTTCTCCCGCAACCTCGAACAGTCCCTGCATCGGGCGCTCGCCATCGCCAACGAGCGCAACCACGAATATGCGACCCTCGAGCACCTGCTGCTGTCGCTGACCGATGATGCCGAGGCGTCCGCCGTGCTGCGGGCCTGCTCGATCGACCTCGACCTCTTGAAGAAGAACCTGCGCGACTACATCGACCGCGAGCTGGAGAACCTCGTCAGTGACGGGCGCGAGGACGCCAAGCCGACTACCGGCTTCAACCGGGTGATCCAGCGTGCGGTGATCCACGTGCAGTCGTCGGGCCGCGAGGAGGTCACCGGCGCCAACGTGCTCGTCGCCATCTTCGCCGAGCGCGAGAGCCACGCCGCCTACTTCCTGCAGGAGCAGGACATGACGCGCTACGACGCCGTGAACTACATTAGCCACGGCATCGCCAAGCGGCCCGGCCTCACTGATTCCTCGAAGGGCCCGCGCGGCGCCGACGACGAGGGCGACGGCGAGAAGGGCGGCAAGGAGAGCGTCGACCCGAAGAAGAAGGAGGGCGCCCTCGACGCCTACTGCGTCAACCTCAACAAGAAGGCGAAGGACGGCCGCATCGACCCGCTGATCGGGCGCGAGCAGGAGGTGCAGCGCACCATCCAGGTGCTGTGCCGCCGCCATAAGAACAACCCGCTGCTCGTCGGCGACCCAGGTGTCGGCAAGACCGCGATTGCGGAGGGCCTCGCCCGCAAGATCGTCGGCAACGAGGTGCCCGAGGTGCTGGCCGAGGCGACCGTCTTCGCCCTCGACATGGGCACGCTGCTCGCCGGCACCCGCTACCGCGGCGATTTCGAGGAGCGCCTGAAGCAGGTGATGAAGGAGATCGAGAACCACAAGAAGGCGATCCTCTTCATCGACGAGATCCACACGGTGATCGGTGCCGGCGCCACCTCGGGCGGCGCGATGGACGCCTCCAACCTGCTGAAGCCGGCGCTGGCCCAGGGCACGCTGCGCTGCATCGGCTCGACGACCTATAAGGAGTACCGCCAGTACTTCGAGAAGGACCGCGCGCTGGTCCGCCGCTTCCAGAAGATCGACGTCAACGAGCCCTCGATCCCCGACGCGATCGAGATCATGAAGGGGCTGAAGCCGTACTTCGAGGACTTCCACAAGGTGAAGTACACCAACGAGGCGGTGAAGGCGGCGGTGGAGTTGTCCGCCCGCTCCATCCACGAACGCAAGCTGCCGGACAAGGCGATCGACGTGATCGACGAGACCGGCGCCAGCCAGATGCTGCTGCCCGAGCCGAAGCGGAAGAAGACGATCGGCATCAAGGAGATCGAGACGACCATCGCGACGATGGCTCGCATCCCGCCCAAGACCGTGTCGAAGGACGACGCCGAGGTGCTGCAGCACCTCACCGAGACGCTGGAGCGCGTGGTCTACGGCCAGAACTCTGCGATCGAGGCATTGACCTCGGCGATCAAGTTGGCCCGCGCCGGTCTGCGCGACGGCGAGAAGCCGATCGGATCCTACCTGTTCTCGGGTCCGACGGGCGTCGGCAAGACGGAGGTGGCGCGCCAGCTCGCGGTGTCGCTCGGCGTCGAACTCGTCCGCTTCGACATGTCGGAGTACATGGAGCGCCACACCATCAGCCGGCTGATCGGCGCCCCTCCGGGCTACGTCGGCTTCGACCAGGGCGGCCTTTTGACCGATTCGATCGATCAGCACCCGCACTGCGTGCTGCTGCTCGACGAGATCGAGAAGGCCCATCCCGACCTGTACAACATCCTGCTGCAGGTGATGGACCACGGCAAGCTGACCGATCACAACAACAAGCAGATCGACTTCCGCAACGTCATCCTGATCATGACGACGAACGCCGGCGCCGCCGACATGGCGCGCTCGGCCTTCGGCTTCACCCGCACCAAGCGGGTCGGCGAGGACGTCGAGGCGATCAACAAGCTGTTCACGCCGGAATTCCGCAATCGCCTCGACGCGGTGGTCTCCTTCGGCCATCTGCCGCCGGAGGTGATCGTCAAGGTCGTCGACAAATTCATCATGCAGCTGGAGGCGCAGCTCGCCGACCGCAACGTGACGATCGAGCTGACCGACGAGGCACGGCGCTGGCTGGTCGAGAACGGCTACGACGAGCAGATGGGCGCACGGCCGATGGCCCGCGTGATCCAGTTGCACATCAAGACGCCGCTCGCCGACGAGGTGCTGTTCGGCCGGCTGAAGAACGGCGGCACGGTGCGGGTGATGGTGACCACTACCGACGAGGGCGAGAAGAAGCTCGGCTTCGTCTATCCCGAAGGGCCGGTGCTGCCGCGGCCCGAGCGCGACATCGTCGAGGCCGGCAAGAAGCGGGTGCGCTCCGAGCCGGAGGTTCGCCGCGCCAAGGCGCGCAAGGCCGGGGACGACAGCCCGGAGGAGCCCGAGGACGAGGGTAGCGAGGACGAGATCGCCGAGGAAGCCGAGCCGCTGGCCGCGCCCGATGGTGAGGAGAGCAAGTCGGCAGGACGTTCCGTGCCGAACATCCCGCTGAAGAACTGACGCGACGACCCGTGATACGGAAAGGGCCTGGCGGCGGCGCCGGGCCCTTCATCGTTTGCGCAACGCGTCGGCGCTCCAGCATGGTGCCGAATGCTAGAGCGTTTTGCGTTTGCGCGGCATCAGGGTGTGGGGTTCGAGAGCCTCGTT
>CALMRL010000604.1:0-2292 GCA_937873345.1 uncultured Beijerinckiaceae bacterium
CCGGCTCGCCGGCCGCGGCGGGCGAGCGGGTCGCGCTCGACCCCGACCAGCGGGCCGCGGTCGCGCGCCTGGAAGGCGAGGGCAAGTCGGTTGCGGTGCTGCTCGCCGGCGGCGCCGTCGCCGGCCTCATCGCCGCGCGCGACGAGTCCCGGCCGGACGCCAAGGCCGGCGTCGAGGCACTCAGGTCGGCGGGCGTCGCGCCGGTGATGCTGACGGGCGACAATCGCCTCACCGCCGAGGCCGTCGGCCGCGACCTCGGCCTGCCGGTCCACGCCGGGCTGCTGCCGCAGGACAAGCAGCGCTTCGTGCGCGAGATGCAGGCGCGCGGCGAGCGGGTCGCCAAGGTGGGCGACGGCATCAACGACGCCCCCGCGCTAGCGGCGGCCGACGTCGGCATCGCGATGGGCGGCGGCACCGACGTGGTGCTGGAGACCGCCGACGCGGCGGTACTTCACGGCCGGGTGCTCGACCTCGCCCGCATGCTGGATCTGTCCCGCCGCGCGATGGGCAACATCCGCCAGAACGTCGCGATCGCTCTAGGAATGAAGGCGGTGTTCCTGGTGACAACGGTGGCGGGCGTTACCGGCCTGTGGCCCGCCATCCTGGCCGATACCGGGGCGACCGTACTGGTCACGGCCAACGCCATGCGCCTGCTCGCCTGGAAGGGTAAGGTCGTCGCGCCTGGTAGCGAAGGTCCGCTGTCGAGCGGATAGCTCAGCGTTGCGGATGGCTATGACGGGCGCGGGGCTGACGGTTGGAGTTTGGCTGTGATCAGACCAACGGCTTCGGGGCGCTTGCACGCCCCCTCGATCTCCTTCGGCGTGAGATCGAAGCCCTCGATCTCGATAAGCGCTGCGATGGCGCGGTGCGAGGAGAACACGTCGAACGCAACCCGTGGACCGGCATGACGAGAAGCTGGAACCGCCGTCCCTCAGGTGTCGCCGCCGCCAGGGCGCTGGGGCGGCGATGCTCGCCGACCGCGGCGGCGGCGATCCGGTCGAGGCGACGAGCCTCCCCATCGGTATTGCTCGTGGTTCATCGAGCAGGAATGGTCTGGTTGAAGAGGATCCTTCGTTCCTCGTCCGTTGGCGGAGCGGAGCGGCGCAGCTCTTTGCCGAGGTCGACCCCGCGCCGCACCGCCGGGCGCTCCTTGATCGCCGCCCGCCATCGCGCGACGTTGGGGAACGTGTCGAGCGGTTGACCGAGCGGCTTGGCGAGCAGCACCCACGGCCACGCCGCCATGTCGGCGATCGAGTACGCGCCGAGGATGTGGTCGCGCCCGTCGAGGCGCCGCTCCAGCACGCCGAGGCAGCGGCGGTACTCGCCGGCGTAGCGCTCGTGGGAGTAGGGGTGCTCGCCCTGGGCGTAGTTCACGAAGTGGCTGAGCTGGCCGGCCATCGGCCCGAGGTTGCCGACCTGCCAGAACAGCCATTCCAGCAGCGCCGTGCGTCCGCGCGGGTCCCTCGGCACGAAACGTCCGGCCCGCTCCGCGAGATGCAGCAGGATCGCCCCAGACTCGAACACCGGCAGCGGACCGCCAGGGGCGTCATGGTCAACGATCGCCGGCATGCGGCCGTTGGGGCTGACGCGCAGGAACTCCGGGGCGTGTTGCTCGCCGCGCCGGATGTCGACCGGGATCATCCGGTAGGCGAGCCCGGTCTCCTCCAGCATGATCGCGACCTTCCAGCCGTTGGGGGTCGGCCAGTAGTGGAAGTCGATCATTCCGCCGCCTCCGCCACCGGTCCGAACGCTCCCTGCCGGCGCAGGGCGTCGACCGCCGCCTCGTCGAGGCCTGCCTCGCGCAGCACGGTGGCGGTGTGCTCGCCATGGCCCGGCGCCGGCTGCCCGGCCGTCCATGGCGTGGCCGAGAAGCGCGCCGCCGGCCGTGCATCGCGGACGCGGCCCGCGGCGGGATGCTCGGCCTCGACGACGATGCCGTTCGCCTTGACCTGGGGGTCGGCCAATGTCGCGGTGCGCGTCAGCACGGGCGCGCAGGGCACGCCGGCCTCGTCGAGCCGCTGCAGCCACTCCGCCGCCGGACGTTCGCGCAAGGCCTCCTGCGTGAGTTCGAGCCGCGCGTCGATGTTGAGCTGCCGCAACTCGACGGTGCGGAACCGCGCGTCCTCGCGCCACGCCGCTCGGTCTAGCGCGCGGGTGAGCGCAGCCCACTCGCGGTCGCTCTGCACGGCGACGCTGATCGGCGTCGTCGCGGTGTCGTAGACGAGGTCGACGAAGCTGGCGGCGGCCTGCTGCGGAATGTCGTCTCCCACGAAGGTCTGGCTGCCCATGTCG
>CALMRL010000604.1:2302-5011 GCA_937873345.1 uncultured Beijerinckiaceae bacterium
AAGTACGGCGTCACCACGCATCCGGAGTGGATTCAGGAAGGCGACCACCGCGTCCAGCATCGACAGGCGGACGTGCTGCCCTTCGCCGGTCCGGGCGCGGTGGAGCAGCGCGGCGGTGATCGCCTGGGCGGCGACGACGCCGGTGAGCTTGTCGGGGAGGATTGTGCGCACGAGCCGCGGGCGCGCGTCGTCGGAGCCGGCCTGGACCGAAGCGAGGCCGGACACGGCCTGCACCAGGGGATCGTAGACGGGCTTGTCGCGGTAGGGGCCAGCGTCGCCGAAGCCCGAGATCGAGACGTAGACGATGCTGGGCGCGACCGCGCGGATCGCCTCCTCGCCGGCGCCGATGCGCTCGGCGACGCCGGGCCGGAAGTTCTGCACGAAGACGTCGGCCGTCTTGGCGAGCGCCAGCAACGCGGCGCGCCCAGCCTCCGTTTTCAGGTCGAGGATGACGGAACGCTTGCCGCGGTTGTTGTGCAGGAACGAGGCGGACATACCGCCGCGCCGGTTGGCGCCGGCCCGGGTGTGGTCGCCGCCGCCCGGGCTCTCGACTTTGACGACGTCGGCGCCCTGGTCCGCGAGCATCATCGTCGCGAGCGGCCCGGAGATCATGCTCGTCAGGTCGAGAATGCGAGTCCGGTCAAGCGATCCAGGCATGCACAGATCCTTCCAGCCGCCTCACTAATAAGACTGAAGCGGCTCCGTTCCGAGTGTTCGGCACCGGCACTGAAATTCGAGGCTCGTCCTTGCCTCAGCGCTCCGCGCGATCTCGCACGGTCCTTCGAGGACGCAAGAGCCCTTCGTAGATGCGAGGGCAGCGGAATGCCGACAACGGGCATGCCTGTCGATGCATGATCCAAGTGGCGATCGGTTCGACGGACTGCCGCTGTCGTCGTGGCGCTGCCGTGGTGAACCTGGCCCATAGCGCATCCTTCCACTCACGCGAGAAGATTGCACCATCAAACCCCGGGACTAAACATCTAGATTTCGCCCCTTGCTGGGTTTGGCTCGATCCGAAATTGCATCCGCTTGGTGACGATGGCAGGCTCCTCTGACTTCACGAGGGACAGCACGATGGCAATCGACTATCCTGTGTTGCTAATTCTCAGCATGGCTCTCGTGTCCTTGATCGCAGCCACCGCGGTCGGAAGCCTTGCCGTAAGAACAGGCTTTCCGCTACCGACGAGCGATAAGAGAATTGGCTGTGTGGATGGCTTGAGAGGTTACCTGGCTCTCGCCGTTCTAGTGCATCATTTCGTGATCTGGATGCAGGTCACTCGTTTTGGCGGAGAATGGACAGCTCCGACAATCAACGTTCTCAATAACCTCGGTGCTGGTGGCGTCGCTCTCTTCTTCATGACAACAGGTCTTGTGTTTTATCCGCGGATCTTGATAGGATTTCGACGGACATCTTGGATCGCGACCTACGTGACGCGCGCGTTCCGCATTCTTCCCCTTATTGCAGTCTCAATGATCATTATTACTCTGATCATCATCAGCCGAACCGGCTCTCGGCCCCATCTCAATTATATCAAAGATGTCCTAGAATGGATGACCGCATGGAAACAGACGCCGCTTCTCGATTATCCCGATAGTGGGCGTGTTGACGCATATGTGCTGTGGTCGCTGTGGTTCGAGTGGGTCTTTTACCTTCTTGTGCTGCCTGCATGCGCCCTGGCGATGGACGTCATCCGAAATCGAGTGCCGAGTTGGGTGCTCCCTATCGTGCTGCTGATCGTCAGCGTGGCCGCCCGGCAAACCCATATCATGAGGGATCTGCCGAAGTATTTGCCCCTCTTTGCCATCGGAATGCTTGGCTACGAAGCTCAGCAGCGCGCGTGGCTTAGACGCATGCTGCAGACTCCAGCTGCCGCTGTATTTGCCTGCATCGCCCTCGTCTTCGGTCTGAACGCAGCGCCGACTCCCTATGGGCTTCCGCAGATGGCGTCTTTAGGGTTCTTCTTCACAGCAATCTCATGTGGCAACGGGTTTGCTGGCATTCTGCGCACCCGAGGGGCCCTCGCTCTCGGTGAATGCTCATATGGAATCTATTTACTCCATGGCATTTTACTCTACCTGCTTTTCATCGATGGCTATCAATTGATCGACAGTGTATCATCTGATGCTGATTTCCTCCTAATGCCTTTGACCGCCATAGCAGTGGCGATCTTGACGCCATTGACCTTCCTTCTCGTGGAAAGGCCGATGATCCGAATGGGGTCTCGCTTAGCTCGGTTAGCAACCGGCCACTACGTACGACCATCGGCACCGCAATTGGAGGTGGCGCCTTAGCTCGACTTTGACCATTCGGACGGCATGGCAAAGGGCGTAGGTGCACGGGGCCGGAAGCACGAAGCGGCCTTTCGTTCTGTGCTCTCGACGCGAGGACGTCACCAAACCCTGCTCGCGCCACAGGGCGCGGCGCACCGCGGCGAGGGCGTCGGCGAAGGTCGGCTGGGGTTTGGCGTACCAGGCCGCCGTCGCAACCCGCCGCCTTTCGCGCGCGCTCAGCTTGCTGGCGAGCAGGGTGACGATGGAGAACAGGGCGAGCAAGCAGGGCGTAGTGCGGGCGATGGCTTTGTCCGACCACTGTCGCTGCGTCTCGACGCCGAGATGGGCGCGGGTCTCCTGGAAGGTGACCTCGACGCACCAGCGGCGAACGAACCAGTTCACGATCTGCTCGGGTCTCGGGCCGGGTCGGTGCACAGC
>CALMRL010000605.1 GCA_937873345.1 uncultured Beijerinckiaceae bacterium
GATCTCCTTGACCCTCTGCATCAGCAGCCGCACCGACGGGTCGGCCGGCAGCACAGCCTGCGCCGGGCCGAGCGTGCCGACCGACCCTTCGAGCCGCGTCACCGCGGCGAGGATCTCGCGCATCTCGCCCGAGCGGTTGCGGCGGGCGAACTCGTTCAAGAACCATCGCCCACGCACCGTCTCGGTGACGGCCGCCTCGATCGCCTCGTAATCGTCCTCGCTCATCCCCTGCGGCAGCTGCGCCATTGAAACACTCGAATCTGGCTCGTCGCTCAAGTTTCTTGGCCGACGGGGGAATTTATTTGTCGAGCCGATGGCCCGGTTTCCGTCCTTCGTCAGCTTGCCCTTCGCCGCGACAGCATGGCAAGCCCGCTGTTCCGGCCGCGACGACGGCCCCACACCTTTGAAGCCCGTTCAGAGTTGGGCGGAGCCGGGGGACAACGCCCATGCCGACCGATATCGAGATCGCCCGCGCCAAGACGCCGGAGCCGATCGCCGCCGTCGGCGAGCGCCTCGGCATCCCCGCCGATGCCCTGCTGCCCTACGGCAAGAGCATCGCCAAGGTCGAGTCCGCCTTCGTCGAGAAGGCTGCCAAGTCCGGTCGGAAAGGCAAGCTGATCCTGGTCACGGCGATCAATCCGACCGCCGCGGGCGAAGGCAAGACCACCACCACCGTCGGCCTCGCCGACGCCTTGCGGGTGATCGGCAAGCGCTCGGCGGTGGCGATGCGCGAGCCTTCGCTCGGGCCCTGCTTCGGCGTCAAGGGCGGCGCGGCGGGCGGCGGCTACGCCCAGGTGATCCCGATGGAGCAGATCAACCTGCACTTCACCGGCGACTTCCACGCCATCACCGCAGCCAACAACCTGCTGGCCGCGCTGATCGACAACCACATCTACCACGGCAACAAGCTCGCCATCGACCCGCGCCGCGTCAGCTGGGCGAGGGCGGTCGACATGAACGACCGATCGCTGCGCGACATCGTGATCGCGCTCGGCGGCGTCGCCAACGGCTATCCCCGGCAGACCAAGTTCGACATCACCGTCGCGTCCGAGATCATGGCGGTGTTCTGCCTCGCCACCGACATCCACGACCTGCAGGCGCGCCTCGCGCGGATGATCGTCGGGCTCGACCGCGACAGGAAGCCGGTGACGGCGGAGCAGCTGCAATCGGTCGGCGCGATGACCGTGCTGCTGCAGGACGCGCTGATGCCCAACCTCGTGCAGACGCTGGAAGGCACGCCGGCCTTCATCCACGGCGGTCCCTTTGCCAACATCGCCCACGGCTGCAACTCGGTGATCGCGACCAACCTCGCCCTCGATCTCGCCGATTACGTGGTGACGGAGGCTGGCTTCGGCGCCGACCTAGGCGCGGAGAAGTTCTTCGACATCAAGTGCCGTCAAGCGAACCTCAAGCCGGAGGCGGCGGTGATCGTCGCCACCGTGCGCGCGCTGAAGATGCACGGCGGCGTCGACAAGAAGCAGCTCGGCACCGAGAACCTCGACGCGTTGCGCAAGGGCATGGCCAACCTCGGCCGCCACATCGAGAACGTGAAGAAGTTCGGCGTCGAGCCGGTGGTGGCGATCAACGCCTTCACCTCGGACACCGTGGCCGAGTTCGAGATGATCCAGCAGGTGTGCCGCGACGAGTTCGGCACGCGGGCGATCCTGTGCAAGCACTGGGCGGACGGCGGCAAGGGCGCGACCGAGCTGGCAGAAGCCGTCGTCGCCATCGCCGAGGGAGGCCACAGCGCCTACAAGCCGCTCTACGAGCTCGACATGCCCATCACCGAAAAGATGCGGACGGTGGCGCGCGAGATCTATCGCGCCTCCGACATCGCGGTGGAGGGCAAGGCGAAGACGGCGATCAAGACCTTCGAGGAGTTGGGCTTCGGCACCCTGCCGATCTGCGTGGCGAAGACGCAGTACTCCTTCGCCGCCGACCCGAAGCTGCTCGGCGCGCCGAGCGACCACGTGCTGCCGATCGTCGACGCCAGGCTGTCGGCCGGCGCCGGCTTCGTGGTGCTGACCTGCGGGGACATCATGACCCTGCCGGGCCTGCCGGCCGAGCCGTCGGCGCACAAGATCGGCCTCGACGCCGAGGGCCGGATCGATGGGCTGTTCTGACGCTTCGCCGCCGGCCGGCTTAACCCTCGCCGCGGACAACTCCGGCACCGCCGTTGCGTTGGCGCGCTTGACTGTGCTTTGACGGTCCTTGTCCCGGATGGCCGAGGACGAAGGCCGGGGCGATCACGATGACGCGTTTCGTTGCGGTCAGGGCCGCTCTCGTGCGGCGCCTGGGCTCGCCGGCTTCTCGCTTTCGTTGCGCGGTCGGGGCGGGCTTCGTCATCGCCGCCGTCGGGGCGGGATCGATGGCGTCCGGCGGCATCGGCCGGGCCGACGACATGTTTTCGGCCTTCGGCAGCCTGTTCTCCGGCTTCGCGCCGGCATCGCAGTACGGTTATGGTGGGCAGGGATACGGCGGCCAAGCCTACGGCAGTCAAGTCCACGTTAGGTATGAGCCACGTCGCCGGCAGCCGCGAACGGCGCGGCGCTATCCCACCGCCCCGCGCGCCGCGTTGACGCTCGCCGGCGCGCACGCCAAGACCGCTGTGCGGCTCGGCGCCGAGTCGATGTGCGTGCGGCTCTGCGACGGCTACGCCTTTCCCGTCGGCGCCTACAACGGCGATGGCGACCGCCTTTCGCACGAGGCGGCTTGCCAAGCCGAGTGCCCCGGCGCGCAGACGGCGCTCTACGTGCTGCCGAACGGCGCCGGCTCGCTCGCCGACGCGGTCGACGCACGCTCCGGCCGCAGCTACTCGAAGATGCCGGCGGCGTTCCACTACACCACCTTCCTGGAGGAGAGCTGCTCCTGCCATCCCCGCGGCGGCGCTCGCCTCGCCTCGCTGCTGCACGACTTCACCCTGCGCCGGGGCGATGCCGTGATGACCGCGAGCGGCGTCAAGGTGTTCCACGGCGGCCATCTGCCTTACCGCCCGGCCGATTTCGTCACCTTGGAGCGCTCGCGCGACGTCGCCTCGGGCCGGCGCGCCACCTTCCACGCGATCGAGCGCGCCAGCCTGTCGTCGCCGGCTGGCCTCGTCCATCCCGCCACCGCCTCGGCGGCCGCGCTACAGAAGCAGGCGAGCCTCGCGCCGTAGCATCGGCGACGCGCGGTCGTTCCCCTGTGTGACAAAGTGATGACGCGGCTGCGGAACGCCACCGGCGCCGCCGGGCTTAACATCGCTTCGGGCGAAGCAAGAGCCCGATCCGGAGCCGATCCATGACGACCAGCCCTTCCGGCCAAGCCCAGACCGCCGGACGCCCCGCTCTCCTCACCCGCGAGCAGCGTCATGCCGCCGGCAAGGCCCTCCGTGCCACTGTCTCCCGCGAGAGCCTCGCCGCTCTCCGCTTCGAGAAGGGCCGCGACCCCTTGCCGATCCTCCAGGCCAGCGATGCCGGGCGCGTCAGCAACCTTGTGCCGGAGCGCTATCGCCGGATGGGCGCCTCGCCCTTCGCCTTCTACCGCGGCGCGGCGGCACTGATGGCGGCGGATCTCGCGCATGCTCCGCGCATCGGCCTGCCCGTACAGGCCTGCGGCGACTGCCACCTGATGAACTTCGGGGCCTTCTCCTCGCCGGAGGGCAACGTGCTGTTCGACATCAACGATTTCGACGAGACGAGCCCGAACGTCGACTTCATCGTCGACCTGCAGCGTCTCGCCGGCAGCGTCGCCGTCGCCGCGGAGGCTGCCGGCATGACGGAGAAGAAGGCGTATGCGCTGACTGCGTCCACCGTCGCAGCCTATCGCGACTTCATGAGCTTTCTCGCCGAGGAAGACCCGCTCGCGGTGTGGCGGACCCGGATGACCCTCGACGACCAGGTGAAGGGCTTCGGCGACGACGACCTCGAGACCAAGGTGCTGGAAACGCTGTCGAAGGCGGAGAAGAAGGGTAAGGCGTCGAGCGAGCAGCCGATCGTCTTCACCGGGCCGGACGGACACCCCCGTTTCATCGACAAGGCACCGAACCTGTTCCACGTCGGCGCCGACGGGGTGCCGGTGTCCGACGTCGTCACCCCGGCGCTGATCGAGGGCTATCGCGCGACGCTGCTGCCGGAGCGGGCGATGCTGCTCGATCGTTACCGGTTGGTGGATGCCGCCTTCAAGGTGGTCGGCGTCGGCTCTGTGGGCACCTTCTGCGCCGTGGCGCTGATGGCCACCTCCGACGGCGAGACGCTCATCCTCCAGATCAAGCAGGCCGGCGACGCCGCCGTCGCCGCTTTGGCACCGGCGGTGGCGCAACCCGCGCCGGCCGGCCGACGGGTGGTCGACGGGCAGCGGGCGCTGCAGGCGGCGAGCGACATCTTCCTCGGCTGGACCAGCGATGCCTCCGGTCGCCAGTTCTACGTTCGTCAGTTGAAGAACCGCCGCCTCGGCTCCCTCGGAGAGTTGATCGAGGGCAAGGCGCTGCCGGCCTACGCCGCCCTGTGCGGCCGCACGCTGGCCCGCGCCCACGCCCGCACGGGCGACGCCGCGACCATCGACGGCTACATCGGCGGTTCTGACGCACTCGACGAGGCGCTGGCGGAGTTCGCCGTCGCCTATGCCAGGCAGACCGTCCTCGACCACGCCCGCCTCGTCGGCTCCGGCTTGGTGCCGCAGGCCGCCGTGCCGGTCGCCAAGGCTGCGTAGGCCTCAGCTCTTGCCGTCGAGGCCCTTCAGCAAGGCATCGACGCTCGGCAGGATGTTGGCCACGATGGTGTCGACGCCCTTCGCATTGGGGTGCAGGCCGTCGGGTAGGTGCTGCCCGGCATCGCCGATGATACCCTGCAGGAAGAAGGGGTAGAGCGCGACGTCGCGGCTCTTCGCCAGCGCGGGATAGATCGCATCGAAGCGCTTGGCGTAGTCTGGGCCGAGGCTCGGCGTGGCGCGCATACCGGCGAGCAGCAGGCGGATGTGCCTGGCCTTCAGCGCGTCGATCATCGCGGCGAGGTTCTTCTCGGGCACCGCGGGGTCGATGCCGCGCAGCATGTCGTTGGCGCCGAGTTCGAGGATCACCGCATCGGTGCCCTGCCCGAGCGTCCAGTCGAGCCGCGCCAGCCCGCCCGTCGTGGTGTCGCCGGAGACACCGCCGTTGACCACGGTCACGTCGTACCCCTGCGCCCGCAAGGCCTTCTGCAGCTTGGGAGCGAAGCCGTCGGCGTCGGGCAGTTGGTAGCCGGCGGTGAGGCTGTCGCCGAAGGCGACGAGGCGGATCGGCCTACCCTCGGCCGCGGCCATTCCGAGCATCGCCAGCCCGGAGAAAAGTGCTATCGCAAGCCGCGCCCCGCCGACGCCGAGCCGAGGTTGACAGAACCGCATCATGGCTTCTCCCGCGATCGAACTCGTGAACGTCGACCTCTCGCTCGGGCGAGGCGCCGCACGCGTGCATGTCCTCAAGGACATCTCGCTCGATATAGGCACCGGCGAGACGGTCGGCCTCACCGGGCCGTCGGGATCGGGCAAGTCGACGCTGCTGATGTGCATGGCGGGGCTGGAGCGCGCCGACAGGGGGACGGTGCGAGTCGCCGGCGAGGATGTCGGCGCGCTGGGCGAGGACGCGCTCGCCCGCTTCCGCGGCCGCCACATCGGCATCGTGTTCCAGTCTTTCCACCTGATCCCGACGATGACCGCGCTGGAGAACGTCGCCGTGCCGCTGGAGCTGGCCGGCCGCGCGGACGCGTTCGCGCGCGCCTC
>CALMRL010000606.1 GCA_937873345.1 uncultured Beijerinckiaceae bacterium
GTCGGCGACATCGAGGCCCTGGCCGTCGCCATCACCGCGGTTCTCGCCGATCCCGGCGATCCCGCACCGCGGCTCGCCCGCGCCGCCGCCTTCTCGATCGCATCGGCGCGCGATTCCTACGCCGCACTTGCCGATCGCGTCGCCGCGGGAGCGCGAGCCAAGTCCCGATGAGCGTCGAACAGCCGACCCATCTGCCGCGCGACGGAGAACGGCGCGACCCGCTCAGCGATCACCGAGGGATCGAGCGTCGCGTCGGCGATGCCGGCAGCGAGGTCGAGCATCGCCTCGGCCATCGCCTCCGCCATGCCGGACGGGCGCCGGACCACCAGCCGGCCGCTGATGCCCGCCACGACGAGGCCGGCGAACTGCGGCAGGTCCACCGCTGCCACCGGACGACCGCTCGCCAGCATCTCCAGGAGGTAGCAGGGCAGCCCCTCGAAAACGGAGGTGACGAGCCCGAGGTGGCTTTCACGCATCAGCGCCGCCACCTCCGGTGCGGCGAGGACACCCATCGACGTGGTGACGGAGGCGATCTCTTGATGACCGGCGATCTCGGATGGGTCGGAAGGGCCGGCGTAGCGGAAGGCGAGGCGGCGGAAGCGACCGACAGGCGCGGCCCGCAGGCGCTCCGCGACGCGCGCCAGGCTGCCGAACATCAGCGCCGGGTCCTTGAAGGCGTCGAGGCGTCCCGCGTAGCAGATGCGCAGGGCGTCGTCTTCGCGCGGGAAAGGCGAGGGGCGGAACAGTGCGGTGTCGACCGACACCGACAGAACCTCGGTCTTCGCGGCGAAGCGCGGCGACAGGCCGGCAATGCGTCGCGCGATCGCCTCGTTGACGGCGAAGACGCGGGCGGCAAGCAGCAGGGCGATCCGCTCGTTGAGGCGATGCAGCCACCAGTGCCGCTGCAAAAGGCTGTCCATCGCATCCTCGCGGCGCCCCTCGTTGTGCACCACCAGCAGCAACGAACGGCGGAGAAGGACGGGTAGCAGCGCGAACTCGAACCGCCCGATCTCGCAGAAGGCCGGCCGTGCGCCGACCGCGCGCCGGATCGCCGGAAGCCGACGCAGCGCGGCGAGGACGAAGCGGAGGGTCAGGGACTGGCCGATCCGCCGCGCCGGGCGGTTCACCGTCGCGGGATCGACGCGCAGGACGGGAACGAAGGTGATGTCGCGGCCGGCGTGGCGGAGCGGCTGCGGAACGCCGATCCGGGCATCGCCAATCTCGTCGATGCCGACGAGCAGCACGTCGGTATCGGCCGGGTGATGGGCGAGGATCAGGTGGACGTGGGTCTCGATGCCACCGACCTTGCCTCCGCGCGGATCGAGTGGATGGATGATGACGATCCCGGTGCGGGCGGTGATCGGCCGTCCGTCCGTCGCCATCAGGCAGCGGCGGCGGACAGAGCGGCCTGCGAAAGCGTCGCCTCGGCGCCGGTGGGTATCCGGGCTCCCGCTTCGGAAGGCGGCACGAAGGCGGCGTCGATCACCGTGCCGGCGAAGCGGCCCGAGAGGTGGCCGAATATCGAAAGAAAGCGGGCGCTGGCGGCCACGGCCGCTTCGGTGCCGACGCAGAGATAACGATCGGCCGTCCAGCCAGCCCGTGCGGCGGTAGCGGCATCGCCGCCATCGACGATCAACAGGTCGTAATGCGCTTCGATGTCGTCGACGAGCGGCGCATCGCGGTGGCGCGACAGGGCAGCGATCAACTCGGCGCGTCTGCCGAACAGCGGTGCAAGGAAAACGCCGGCGACGGCATCGGCGGCGAAGACGAGGCGCAGCCCGTCGCGCATGCCGACGAGGGTCGGCCGGCGCTCGCTCACGGCGTGGCCGGCAAGCAGGGCGCGCTCCCGCGAGGCTTCGACGAGCAGCACGCGCAGTCCCGCGGCGGCGGCGACCTCGCCGATCGCGAGAGCGACGTCGGTGGGCGCCGCTCCCGATCCGCCGAGTCCGTCAACGGCATCTTGCGTTGCGGCGACCATCAGCGTCGGAATCGGGCCGCTGGCAGGTACGACGCTCCTCAACTCGTCGACGAGACCGCTGAAGGCCGCGTCGAGTGCACGCAGCGCCTCGATCTCGCCCTTGGGGGCGGACGACGGTCGGCGCTCGACGATCGCGGCGAGTTGCTCGATCGCGACACGTGCCGACGCGCTGGCCGACGGGGTATCGGGTGGGATGGCGGAGAACCCGCTGGTCGTCGCGCCCGCGGCGCGGAAGAAGCGCATCGACAGCGCGGAATCCTCGGCCTCGACGGGGGGCGTCATGGTCTGCTGCGCTGGTCCCTGCAGCGCGATCGACGGTGGAGCGTCTAGGGCCGGACCGGTGCGCAGGGGTGTGGCCCAGACCGATTGGCTCGCATCCGGCGAGGCTCCGACGACGACCCCCGCATCCGGCGGCGGTACGGCGAGGCCTGACGCCATGGGAATCGTCAGGGCAGGCAAGGCGACATAGGCATGCGAGTCGTTCGCCGCGTTCAGCGCCGGCACCACCGGCTCGTATTCTGCGATTCCTCGTCGTGGCGGCTCGTGCGAGGCAGACCCTTGCAGGTCGATGATGCGCCTTCGCGATCGTCTCGCCAACGCCCGCGACGACAACAAGCCCGCCAGAGCCAGCCTTGGCGCGAGCAGGGCCAGGAAGGTCGCGAGGCCCGCCGCGAAGGCGGCGATGGCGCGCGCGACCGGCGACCATCCGTCGGCCGCCCTGGCCGGCGCCAGCGCAGCGGAGCGCAGAACGAAGACCGGCTGGTCGGGAAGGAAGTCGAGTTCCGCCTCCGCGCGCAGCAGGGAGGCATCGGCGGCCTCCTTGACGCGACGTGCCTCCTCCAACACGGCCTGCTTGCCGGCATCGCGACCGGGATCGTTGCGAAACAGCGCCGCGTCGCGAGCCTTCGCCGCGTCGCGGTCGGCCTCCGCCGCATGGAGCTGCCGCGTCCAGGCCGCCGACAGCTCGGAAGCCGTGCGACGGATCGAGTCGCGCAGCGTGATCACGGTGGTATGGCGCTCGCCGAGCGTCTGCAGCGCCTCGGCGAGCTTGCCCTGCAGGTCGAGGTAGTTCGCCTGGAGGTCGCCGATGGCCTGCGAGGCCGTCGCGTCGTCGACGACCGGCGGCGTGCCGGAGGCCATCACGCTGCGGATGCGCGCGATGCGGGCCTCGGCGTCCCGGATC
>CALMRL010000607.1 GCA_937873345.1 uncultured Beijerinckiaceae bacterium
GCCGGGAGTTCTCGCATGCCGCACCGCTCGGCGCGTTCGCTGCCCTGCTCGTGCTGGCGGCGATGACGTCCTGAGGCTCTTCCCGCAGGCCCGCCGGCCATTAGAGCTGCTGCCGCGCGCGTTGGATCGCGTCGAGGATGTAGCGGCGCACCAAGCAATCTGCTTCCATCAAGGGGCCTTGCGGGAGCGCCTTGATGCCATCAGCCCTGTCCCTTGATCTTCGCCAGCGGGTGGTCGCCTGCGTTGAGGCAGGCACGTCATGTCGGAAGGCAGCCGCACGCTTCGGGGTCGGGGTGGCCAGCGCGATCCGCTGGCATGCTCGCTTCCGCGGGGAAGGCCAGGTCGCCGCCAAGCCGGTCGGCGGGGACCGCAGCTCGCACGGCATCGAGGCGCATGCGGCGCTGATCCTGCAACCCTACGAGGCCCGTCCCGACATCTTCCTGCGGGAGCTGCACGACCAGCTTCGGGATCGCGGGATCAAGACAAGCCTGAGCGGCCTGTCGCGCTTCTTCGCCCGCCACGGCATCACCCGCAAAAAGGGGCGATCCACGCGGCCGAGCAGGAGCGCCCGGACGTGAAGGCGGCGCGCCTGGCCTGGTTCGACGGCCAGCTGGACCTCGACCCCGAGCGGCTTGTGTTCATCGACGAGACCGCGGCCGCAACCAACATGGCGCGCCGCTATGGCCGCGCCCCACGCGGGGCGCGCTGCCGCCTCGTTGTGCCGCACGGGCACACCAAGACCACAACCGTCACCGCTGCCCTGCGCGCAAGCGGCCTGATCGCCACCGCCTTGTGCGACGGTGCCACCAACGGGGCGCGCTTCCTGGCCTATGTGTCGGACGTCCTCGCCCCGGTGCTCAAGCGCGGCGACACCGTCATCCTGGACAACCTGCCCGCCCACAAGGTCAAGGGCATGCAGGACGCAGTCGAGGCGGCGGGCGCACGCCTGCTCTACCTCCCCGCCTACAGCCCAGACTTCAACCCGATCGAGCAAGCCTTCGCCAAGCTGAAAGCGCTGCTCCGCTCCGCCGCGGCGCGCACCGTCCCCGAACTCTGGGACACCATCCGGCAAGCCTGCAAACGGTTCACCCCCAGCGAGTGCCGAAACTATCTCGCAGCCGCAGGCTACGACGCCTATGATCCAAACTGAGCGACAGCAGCTCTAGTTGCTGGACAGGCTGCGAAAGCGTCGCCATGGCGTGAGCCGGTGTCGGGTCGCTTGCGTCGTATGATACTTTCGATTCCGGCCGGAAAAAGCCAGCCCGCTTCAGGTCACGATCGGTCGGCGACACTGCGCCCACCAACGCCGTTGCCGGGGTCATCCGGCATGCCTGGGAGCGGACATGAGTCTACGTTCTCCGTCGGGCGGCAGGTCGCTCACGACCTGGGCCGACGCACATCCTTTTACGCCTCATCCTGCCATTTCCGGTTTCCAGACTGATTATGGCGGTTGCCATGCTCGCGCGCCGCGACAGTCGCACGGACCCGCTTGAATAGGAGACGATCATTCCCAAATTATGATCCATGTCTCGCTCAAGCACCACGGTGCCCGTGCGTCGCGGCCCCGGTCGCCCCCGCGAATTCAACATGGACGCGGCGCTGGACAGGGCCCTGCTGCTGTTCCGCGAGCGGGGCTATCACGCCGCCTCGCTGTCCGAGCTGGGCGCGGCGATGCAGCTCGCGTCCGGCAGCATCTACAAGGCTTTTGCCGACAAGCGTGCCATCTTCCTCGCCGCCTTCGGTCGCTACGTCGACCTGCGAGGCTCCGATCTCCGGACGCTCGTCGACGCCAAGCCGAACGGGCTCGAAAAGCTCCAAGCGACCTTGCGGTTCTATGCGGAAGCGTCCCATGGCCTCGAGGGTCAGCGGGGTTGCCTCGTTGTCGGCAGCGTCGTCGCGTTGGCAACCTTCGATCCCGAGATGGCACGACGGATCACTGCGACCCTGGTCAACTTGGAGAAGTTCCTGCGCAACCTGATCCGCCTGGGCCAGCGGGATGGGTCCGTCCCCGCCGGATGCGACGTCAACAGTGCCGCCCGCACCATGCTGTGCCTCGTGCAAGGCCTTCGCGTCGTCGGAAAGTCCGGCCGCAGCCGCGCCGAGATGATGGCGGTCGTCGACCAAGCGCTCAAGCTGGCGGGGTGAACGCATGCCGAATAAGGAAGTGATCGTCTTCTTATGTCCCGCACTCACCCCTTCCGGTGCCGCGGCCCGGGGTGGGGACGGCCTCTCGCGTCGCCTGACCGTGCTGCTCGCGGGTGCATGCGGATTGATCGCCGCTAGAGCGTTTTGCGTTTGCGCGGCATCAGGGTGTGGGGTTCGAGAGCCTCGTT
>CALMRL010000608.1:0-3496 GCA_937873345.1 uncultured Beijerinckiaceae bacterium
CTTCCAGACCGCGCACCCATCGCTGATCGTGCCCCGGCTCGCCGGTGACGAGGTGGTGCGGCTCACCGGCCTGCTGCCGGGCAGCGCGGCGATCACCTTTGCGTTGCCTGGTGTGGCGCTAGTGGCGCAGCACCGGTGGTTCGATGGGCGCGCGGTCGACGCGGCATTGACGCTGGACGGGCTGCACGTCGACCTGCGGGCTCCGGAGGGGCCGTGGTCCGTCGACCTGACATGGCGGTGCTGGGTGACGCGCTGCCCAGCCTACCACGGCGCTATCCTGATGCAGGTCCGCCCCGACGAGGCCCTCGCGCTGCCGCGCTCGGGCGAGCACGGGCTCGAGCTGGCCGAGGCGGCAGCTTGAGGCGTCCGGGATGAGCCGCGAGACTGGCGACGGCACCATCAGTCAGCCCGCGGCGCTACCATCCGGCGCGGACGGCAGCGGCATGTCGCGGGAGGGCTCGCGTGAGATCACAGAAGGCATAATCATCTCCATCATCGATGATTGGTGCGACAGTCCAGATAGTCCAGTGCCTTATACGATATGGGCTCTTCAGAAAGATGCCGGTAATCTTGCCACGACGGTACGTCAGACTAGCAACAGCTCACATGTAAAGGCGTCGTACGTGGACCAGTGCCAAGGCGACGAGGGAGGAACAGGCGGGGGAATACTCTCCGGCACACACAATGCGGAGTGCGAACCACTGACATGGTCATCGACGGTGAGGGCCGAAGACAGGAACATGGTACGCCACCATGATCTCTGGTGGATGAACCACAGGAATACAGTCGGAAGGCTATACTACCTCAAGGATATGAATATTTATAGCTCCGCAAGCGTTCCATCCATCAAGCCGGATATGGTCGCGTCATCGACAAGCAAGCCTGAGTCTTCCAGCGATCCATCGGCAGCATCCGCAAGAGTCGATAGCGACTTCCAAGCGCTCTACGAGCCCGGAGCACAGACTGGAGCATCACCTTCCTCTACACAACCTACCGCTATGAAAGGTACGCAGTACGCCTACGTCGATCTCCCGAACGATCCATTTGAAATCATTCATATTCCTACGAAACCCAGTTTCGACCACGGTTCGGATCAGGACAGGTCCCAGCAGATAGGCAAGGCAATAGGAGGGCTCGTCGGGATCCTCATGATGGGCGCGGTAGGAGCCGCTATCGTTCGAACTACGAGAAAGTACCCGAACCAGACATGCGAAAATGAGGTCTTGGATAAGCTTGAAAGAGATTTACAGAAGATCGAAGACCAGAAGATCAAGAATGACGCATTCAGTGGTGGTAATGACAAGAAGCTGAAAAAACTCCAATGTATGGATTTGCTCAAGCGAATCGACGATCAGAAAAGACTGCGCGATGCTCGTCAGAAAATACAAGATGAATGTTTCAAGGACGGCACAGACGAAGGTCACCGTAAAGCAATCGATGATCTAACTAGATCAATCGCAAGATTGCAGCCATACGCGCAGAATGCCTGCGGTCCGTCGTACGTTCCTTAGGAGGCTTGTTTGGGACAAGACATATTCGCTGCAATTGAGAATTCTGATGTCGCTGGCGTTGAAGCACTTCTGATCGACGGCGCCGACCCAAACGGCGTTAGAGAGGTTGGATACCATGTACGCCCTCTGCATGCAGCTATCAACGCGATCGAGGAAGGCAGGTCTGTAAGTACTATCCCATTGCTACTTCATTATGGAGCGGATATCGATAAGACGTTCCCAGACTTCTTTGGCGGGACGCCTCTCCTCGTAGCGCTCTACAACAATCTCAAGGAAGTTGCCTACCTGCTGTTAGCGAGAGGAGCAAACCCAAATCTCAGGAGTGAGGAGGGTCACGTTCCCCTTTGTTGGGCGGTCGAAAATCGCGATATCGAAATGGCGCAGACCCTTCTTCAGAAAGGAGCTTGGAAAGAAATAAATCAATATACAGCAGAAGAGGGACGTACTGCATTGGGCATGGCCATACATCGGCTGCAGGACGACATGGTACGACTGCTGCTCGACGCGGGCGCAGACCCTCGTGCAAGAGACTTCGACAGGCGGAACGCTCGCGATTGTCTTCCGGAAAGAGAGTCTGGCAACAGCGCGATGTGGGATAGGGTGTCCCAGCTCCTCGATGGAACGCACATCTCCCCATTGATGAGCAAATGAGACGTGTACCGTTCAAGTTCGCGGGCGCAGCAAGGCACGGGCAGGCTTCGTCATCGCGCCAGGAGTGTTGAGCCGCCATCCATGGACACGTCGGGCTGGTCGAGCAACGGGGCGGAGTGAGCAAGAAGCAGATCAACGCGGGTCCGGTCCATCGTGCCCTGCACCAGCAGGGGCGCCGGTGCAACTGTTTCCGATCGTGCTGCGGATCGGCGACCGCGAGTTTGACGATCTGGTCAAACGGTTCGCCGTGCACCTTCGACACGGATGAGATGTCCGCCAACGCCACCCTGCAGCGCTTGCCCAAGCCTGAGACAGACCTCCGGCACGTGGTCTTCAAAGGCGTGCGGCGCCTGCTCGGTCCCGCCCGGCAGTCGGCTTCGGCGTCGGCCGGGGCGAAGGGGCGACGGTCGTGAAGCCGTCCGATCTGCCGCCAGCGAAACCCGGTCTCTTCGCCTTCAACGAAGAGCAGATCTCACAGGCAGGGCACCGCCAGAGGGTGATCTCGCGACGGAACATGTGCGCGCATCTGCGCCTCGCCCTGTCGAAGCATCTGGCTGGCGTCACGGACGAGGAGCTCGTCAAGATCCTGAACGCCAACGAGAGGAGCGGAGCGACCCTCGGCCTCGATTCCGAGAAGGCGATCGTGCAGTGGACGCAGCTCGCGATCGTCTCCAAGAACAGGGCGACCGAAGATCGCGACTTCTGATCCTTCATAGGGGGCGCAGGACCGAGGAACGCCAACCAGCGCCTCGACGAGAACTTAGTGCCGATCTTATCGGAGGTGCTCCTGCGCGAGGCGAAGCGCGATGCCGAGGCGTGACATGCCGACGACCGTCGCGGAGGTCAGGCACCTCGTCATGGGCGTGGGCGGACGAGGGCGCCTCGCGGCGACCGGACGGATCGCCGTCCTGGCCGTCATCGCCATGGCGCTCGCGGCATCGGCCTCGCCCGGTCCCTCCTTCGGTGACCAGCAACGCGCGCAAGCGTCGCGAAAGGCCGTCGCGGACGCGACGGGGCGGATAGCCTCGGCCATGGCGGCGCAAGGACAGACGACCTACCCGATCTGGCCGGCGACCGACGGCGGATTGCAGTTCCACGTCTTCACCGGCGCGAGGCGGGTCGCCTCCGGCATGTTCTTCGCCCGCCTGTCGCTACTGGCGCAGGCGACCGGCCGATCCTTCTCGGCCGGCAACCACCCTCGGCTCGTGGCGATCTTCGCCGAACACCTCGCCTCGTGGGGCGACGTCAACGCCTTCCTCGCGACCCGGGACACAACGTTCAGGATCGCGGTCACGCCAAGCGACCAGCCCTTCGGCGGATGCGACGTCCTCCAG
>CALMRL010000608.1:3506-3739 GCA_937873345.1 uncultured Beijerinckiaceae bacterium
GTGATCGCCGCCGACGTCGGATCGGCGCACGCCGACGACCTCGATCGCTGCATCTTCAAGACGCTCGCGATGAGCTTCGGCTACGATCCGGCCAAGGGCGAAACCTTCCTTCCGGTCCTTCGCGCCCTCAGGGCCTTGTACTCCCTCGACGTCGGAGACCGCTCCCTGTCGCGCGTCGTCGACGCGATCACGCGCCGATCGGGAAGACCATGAGGCGCGGAGCGACTCATGGG
>CALMRL010000609.1 GCA_937873345.1 uncultured Beijerinckiaceae bacterium
TCCGTTGGCATCCGGACCGCTCGCCCAAGCTGCCGCCCTGGCCGGTGCCGCCGCGGCTGCTGATCTGCGGCTCGCTCTACCTCGCCGGCGCGGTGCTGGCGGCGAACGGCACGCCGCCGGGCTGATTCCTCACTCCACGGGCTCGCGGTGGCCGAACAGGCCGCCGGGGCAGCGGCAGGGCGAACCTGGACGCCCCGGCGCGGTGCGGCAGCGCCGTCCGGGATCGTCGTCGGTCACGCAGGCCATGCGCGGCGGCGGGCGATCGTCGTCGGCATCGGGCGGCGGCGGGCGTCGATAGCGCGGGCGATCATCGTCGGGGTCGTCGCGCCGGTCGTAGCGCGGCGGCGGCGGTGGACGGTCATCGGGATCGTCGCGACGCTGGTAGCTCGGCGGTCGGTCGTCGTCGGGCGGCCCGCGGTCATAGCCGCCGTAGCCCTGGCCATGCGCCTGTGCCTGCGCGAGGAGGAGGAGCGAGGCCGCAGCCAGCCCCGATCTCGCAAGCCTGCCCGATCCCACCATCTCGTTCCCTCGCCCCGTCCTGAAGCCTCCCGTCTTCTTTCCGCGCAAAAAGGCCGCGCGATGGCGCCTCCGTCGTATAAGGGAGTGGCATGCGGCCCGCGGGTGGCCGCCGACGGCGAGGCAGGCATGGCCATCTCCTTCTACGACGCCAGCGTCGCCACCTACCTGCAGGGTGCCGCGGCGGTGGTCGCGCTGCTCGACAAGGCCGGGGCCCACTTCTCCGCCGAGGAGTTGGCGGCGCTCCCCGGCGCGTCGCTGCATCCCGACATGCTGCCGCTGCGCTTCCAGATCCGCAGCGTCCGTCACCACTCGATGGGGGCGATCGAAGGCTTCCGTTCGGGCTCCTTCGAGCCGCCGGGCCGGGGCCCGGAGAACGACTTCGCCGCGCTGCAGGCGATCGCCGCCGAGACCCGCGACGCGCTCGCGGCGCTGACCCGCGACGAGGTCGAGGCGCTGGGCGGGCGGGAGGTGGTGTTCTCCAACGAGGCCTATCGCCTCGCCTTCACCACCGAGAACTTCCTCCTGTCGTTCTCGCTGCCGAACTTCTTCTTCCACGCCGCGACCGCCTACGACATCCTGCGGATGAAGGGCCTGCCCCTGGCGAAGCGCGACTACCTCGGCAAGCTGCGCTTCAACAGGACGTGAAAGGCCGGGCACGGCGGTTGCACGAGCGGCGGCGGATCACGGAGCATCACCCATGAGCGAAGAAAGACCCCCTCTGCCTCCCTTCACCGCGGGCACCGCGGCGAAGAAGGTGCGCGGCGCCGAGGACGGCTGGAACAGCTGCGACCCCCAGCGCGTGTCGCTCGTCTACACCCCCGACAGCCGATGGCGGAACCGCTCGGAGTTCTTCGAAGGGCGCCCGGCGATCGTCGCCTTCCTCACCCGAAAGTGGGCGCGCGAGCTGGAGTACCGCCTGATCAAGGAGCTGTGGGCCTACACGGAGGATCGCATCGCGGTACGCTTCGCCTACGAGTTCCACGACGAGTCCGGCAACTGGTTCCGCTCCTACGGCAACGAGAACTGGGAGTTCGCTCCGAACGGGCTGATGCGGTTCCGCCGCGCCAGCATCAACGACCTGCCGATCAGCGAGGCCGAGCGCAAGTTCCGCTGGGATCGCTCCGGTCCGCGCCCCGCCGACCATCCCGGGCTCACCGAACTCGACCTGTGAGCGACCCCGGGGCATTCGTCGCGGACGCCCTCGATGCGCTCGCCCGCGCGCTTGCCGGACGCGGCGAGCTGCGCAACGCCCAGCTCGCCACGGTGACGGCGGGGGGCCGGCCGGCATTGCGCACACTGGTGCTGCGCGGCTTCGAGCGCGAGCCCGAGCCGGTGATCGAGACGCACAGCGACGCGCGCGCGGGCAAGGTCGCCGACATCCTGCGTTGCCCCGCCGTGGCGTTGCTCGCCTGGTCTTCGGAGGAGCGGCTGCAGCTGCGCTTCTCCGGCATGGCGAGCCTGCACGGCGGCGACGCGCTGGCGCGGCAACGCTGGGACGCCCTATCCGAAGGTGCCCGGCAGCCCTACGGTCTCGCCCTCCATCCCGGCCGCCCGGCGCCAGCGCCCAACGACGGCGCGCACCTCGCCGATCCCTTCGCGCTGTTCACGGTGGTCCGGGTGACACTCGCCGAGGTCGACGTGCTGCGGCTGGCGGATGGCGGCGGGCAGACGCGCGCACGGGGAGTGTTCTCGGGAGACGGGCTGCGGGCGGCATGGGTGGGGGCGTAGAGGTGACGTCGAGGCCGCCGTATGTTTGTCGCGGGCGTTGTTTTCGTCAGCTGTGCTTGCTCTTTCTCGCCTCCCGGTTTGGTCCCGGGCTCCGCTAACGCTCTCGATCCGCTCCGATGCCCGCACCACTTGGGCCGTGCGTGCCGAGATTGCCCCCTCGATTGAGTGCCCGGCGTGCTGGCAAGCCGCTACGGCGTGTCAACCGAGACCATCCGCAAGTGGCACAGGCGCGGCGCGTCCTCACAAGCTGCTGTGGAAGGCGAACGAGGAGGCATGAGATTCCCGAGGATGGCAGCTACGCCGCCGAACAGTGCAAGCTCGAAGCCAATCCGACGCCGCTGAGACCTATGTTGCGATTGCTCGAAAAAACGCATTGAATTTTCGTGTTAACGTTAGCTGGCTGTGCAACGACGACCTGTCCGCCATGTGCCCAGACCAGAGTCCACGCGACAGTGATCCTTTGATCTCCTGGTGGATGAGCGATCCTGGACACAACTTCACGATGGACACCGACCTCCAACGCGCGGTCGATCCATGCTTTACCGCCTGCGACGTGATGCGCACCAACGTCCTTGCCGCCCTGACGGCCTTCTTGCCGAAATGGTGCAATGCCGGGCCAGCTCCCCAACTATCTCTGCACCGAGGTATACAATCGCTCCCCGATCCCGCTCGCCTGGATGCTCTGGCTCGCCTACGCGGAGCTGGTCGCGCCGCCGAGCTACCATCGGCTTTTCATGGCCGACAACAGCCTGTTCATGGAGACGGGGATGGAGACGTTCGATCTGAACAGGTCCGTTGACGTGGAGCGCGCGCACCATCCATCGGCAACTCGATCACATCAACGACGTCGTCCCTTTCAACAGCGGCCTGAGCGGCCGCATCCCGCCCTTCCTACAACTCTCAGAAGCCCTTTTTGCCCCTCGCGCCGCCTTCGTCTAGGACGCACTGAGCCGGCTCACAGCCGCCGCCCCGGCGCCCGCATGCCCCGGGCCCGCTTCTTCCTGCCCATCCTCCGCGACAATCCGAAGGAGGCGGAAATCCTGTCGCATCGCCTGATGCTGCGGGCCGGCATGGTGCGGCAGGAGGCGGCGGGCATCTACTCCTGGCTGCCGCTTGGCCTGCGCGTGCTGCGCCGCATCGAGGCGATCGTGCGCGAGGAGATGGACCGCGCCGGCGCCATCGAGGTGCTGATGCCGACGCTGCAACTCGCCGACCTTTGGCGCGAGTCCGGCCGCTACGACGCCTACGGGCCGGAGATGCTGCGCATCACCGACCGCCACAAGCGCGAGCTGCTCTACGGTCCGACCAACGAGGAGATGATCACCGCGATCGCTCGCTCCGGCGTGCGCTCCTACCGCGATCTGCCGAAGACGCTCTACCAGATTCAGTGGAAGTTCCGCGACGAGCAGCGCCCTCGCTTCGGCGTGATGCGCGGCCGCGAGTTCCTGATGAAGGATGCCTATTCCTTCGACGTCGACGAGGCGGGCGCCAAGCTGTCCTACAACCGCATGTTCGTCGCCTACCTCCGCACCTTTGCGCGGATGGGTCTGACCGCCATCCCGATGCGTGCCGAGACCGGGCCGATCGGCGGCGATCTTTCCCATGAGTTCATCGTGCTCGCCGAGACCGGCGAGTCCGCGGTGTACGTCGACCGCGACGTGCTCTCGCTGCCGATCCCGGCGGAGGACGTCGACTACGCCGGCGACCTTTCCTCGATCGTCGAGCAGTGGACGACGCTCTACGCCGCCACCGAGGACGTGCACGACGCCGCCCGCTTCGAGCGCGAGACGCCGGCGGAAAAGCGCGTCGCGACCCGCGGCATCGAGGTCGGCCAGGTGTTCTTCTTCGGCGCCAAATACACCGAGCCGATGAAGATGCTGATCGCCGGCCCCGACGGCGCCGACAGGCCGGCGCAGTGCGGGTCCTACGGCATCGGTGTGTCGCGCCTGCTGGGCGCCCTCATCGAGGCGAGCCACGACGAGGCCGGCATCATCTGGCCCAAGTCGGTCGCCCCTTTCGATGCGGCGCTGCTCAACCTCAAGGTCGGCGACGCCGCCACCGACGCCGCCTGCTTCAAGATCGAGCACCAGCTGACCGCCGCAGGGGTCGAGGTGCTTTACGACGAATCTGACGGCCGTCCGGGCGAGAAGTTCGCGCGCGCCGACCTGATCGGCCTGCCGACCCAGATCATCGTCGGCCCCAAGGGGCTGGCGTCGGGCACGGTGGAGGTGAAGGACCGCCGCACCGGCGCCCGCGAGACGGTGTCGGTCGACTCCGCCATCGGCCGCTTCGCCGGCTTCACCGACGCCAAGCGGCGCGGGCTGCTGCGCGAGGGCAGGTCTTGAGGCGGAGATGATCGGGTTCGAGCACAGCGCCCTCATCATCGTCGACGTGCAGAACGATTTCCTGCCCGGCGGCGCGCTCGCCGTGGCGGACGGCGATGCCGTGATCGCGCCAGTCAACGCGCTCGTTGCGCGCTTCGCCCACGTGGTGCTGACGCAGGACTGGCACCCGCCTGGCCACGTCTCCTTCGCCTCCTCGCATCCCGGCCGCGCAGCCCACGATCGCGTGGCGCTCGCCGATGGCCGTGAGCAGGTGCTGTGGCCCGACCACTGCCTGTGGGACACGCGCGGTGCGGCGCTCGCCGACGGGCTGGAGGTCGCCAAGGCCGAACTGGTCATCCGCAAGGGCTATCGCGCCGACCTCGACAGCTACTCCGCCTTCGTCGAGGCTGACGGGCGGACGCGGACCGGCTTGGCGGGCTATCTCCGCGAGCGCGGGCTGATCCGCGTCGTCGTCGCCGGGCTCGCCACCGACTATTGCGCCGGCTGGACGGCGCGCGACGCGGCGCAGGCCGGCTTCGAGACGCTGATCGCCATCGAGGCGACGCGCGGCATCTATCGCGACGGCTCGATGGAGCGGACGCTGCTGGAGATGCGCGCGGCGAACGTCCGCGCCGCGACGGTGGCCGACCTGCTCGCCTAGGCAGGTTTCGCAAAAGTGCCCTGCGGTTTTGCGATGGAAACCTGCGGCAGACCAATCGGCTGTTGGCGGCAGGGTTTCGCCATCGACCGGCCGGGCGTGGGCGCCTACAAAAGAGCTCCGCCGACCCCGAGTGAGCGCATGACCGAGCCCTGTCCCACCGCCCGATCGCTCGCCGCCGCGTTTGATACCGGCGAGATCACGGCGGAGCGGGCGGTCGCCGACTGCTTCAGCCGCATCGATGCGCGCGAAGCGACGCTCGGCGCCTGGATGGTGCTCGACCGCGACGGCGCGCTGGCTGCCGCGCGCGAGATCGACCGCGCACGCAAGCTCGGCGACAAGGCGCCGCCGCTCGCCGGCCTCCCGCTCGCGGTCAAGGACAACATCGAGACCGCCGACCTTCCCACCGGCTACGGCTCGGCGATTTACGACAGCCATCGTCCGGCGGGCGACGCCGCCGTGGTGGCGCAGGCGCGCAACGCCGGCATGGTGGTGCTCGGCAAGACGGTGACGACGGAGTTCGCCTATTACTCGCCGGGCAAGACGG
>CALMRL010000610.1 GCA_937873345.1 uncultured Beijerinckiaceae bacterium
CTCTCGCCACCGAGACCGGCCTGGAGATCGCCGAGTTTCGCAAGATCGTGCACATGGTGCAGAAGGGCGAGCGCGAGGCCCGGCAGGCGAAGAAGGAGATGGTGGAGGCCAACCTTCGCTTGGTCATCTCGATCGCCAAGAAGTACACGAACCGCGGCCTGCAGTTCCTCGACCTGATCCAGGAGGGCAACATCGGCCTGATGAAGGAGGTCGACAAGTTCGAGTACCGCCGCGGTTACAAGTTCTCGACCTACGCGACCTGGTGGATCCGACAGGCGATCACCCGTTCGATCGCCGACCAGGCCCGCACCATCCGCATCCCCGTGCACATGATCGAGACGATCAACAAGATCGTGCGCACCTCTCGCCAAATGCTGCACGAGATCGGCCGCGAGCCGACTCCGGAGGAGCTGGCGGAGAAGCTCGCCATGCCGCTGGAGAAGGTTCGCAAGGTCCTCAAGATCGCCAAGGAGCCGATCTCGCTCGAGACGCCGATCGGCGACGAGGAGGACTCGCACCTCGGCGACTTCATCGAGGACAAGAACGCGATCCTGCCGATCGACGCGGCAATCCAGTCGAACTTGCGCGAGACAACGACGCGCGTTCTTGCGTCGCTGACCCCTCGCGAGGAGCGTGTGCTGCGCATGCGTTTCGGCATCGGCATGAACACCGACCACACGCTCGAAGAGGTCGGCCAGCAGTTCTCGGTGACGCGCGAGCGCATCCGCCAGATCGAGGCGAAGGCGCTGCGCAAGCTGAAGCATCCGTCGCGCAGCCGGAAGCTCAGGAGCTTCCTCGACAACTGATCGCAAGCGCTGACCCGATTGTCCCGGGTTGGCGCTCCTGCCTCGGCGACCATCGTGCTCCTGCTCCCGCCGGACCTTCCGCCACCCGATGCCGAGCGACTGGTGGCAATCCTTGCCGGTTGCCTCGACGTCCGCGATCACGGGCTGATCGCGGAAGCGAATTACAGTTACCGGGCGGACGAAGATTTCGCAGGGCTGCGGCACCATGTCGAGACGGGCAGGTGGGCGCCGCTGCATTGGCACCCGCGCGAAGTACTTGAACTCACGCGCTGGGACGAGCCGCCGCATGATCCGAGCTTCGAGCGGCGGCACTGGCGCCGCGCCTTCAGTTGCGCCGCTCTGTTGCGCGCCTCTGGCGAGCCGGAAAACCAGGGTCACCTCTACGGGCAGAACACCTCGCTCGCTGGCCTGATCGACAGCCTCGATGCCCTCGCCGACATGCCCCTGGCCAAGCCGAGGCGGATAGTCGTGGCGAGCCTCGCCGAGCCGGCGGCCGGCTGCCTCGCTTGGCTGATCCCGCGCGTACCTCCCGACGAGGCCGGTGAAGCCGCCTTCTTCGGCCTCGGCCTGCTCTGGTTCGCGCTAGCCCTCGACGTGCCGGTCGCTGCGCTCGTCGCGCTCGCCGACTGGGTCATGGCCGCCGAAGACGATGTCACTGCACCCTGGCGCGCAGACATCGGCGTCCGGATGCCGTGCCGCTGGCTCCTCGATGGCACGTGCTTCGACCAACGCCATGCCCTGTGGTGCGAGATCGGGCGACGGCTGCCCCTCCGGTTGCGGCGCCGGCATGGGCCGGCCGTGGCCGAGGTGATCGGGTTCCACGCCGCGATGATCGGCGACGGGCGTCGTGCGTGACGATCCTCGCGCCATGCGCGTCGCGAAGCAGCCCTCGCCGGCTCACCGCTTGAAGATATAGCGCCCCGGGTGGTGGTCGAGGATGTTGGCGTCCCATCCTCCGAGATGCGGGGAGACGAGGTTCGGGGCGTCGTAGCTCATCAGCGGCAGGTAGGGCAGCTTCGCCAGCAGCACCGCCTCGGCCTCGTGCATCAACGCTTGGCGTCTCGCCGCATCCGCTTCGACGTCGGCCTCGCCCATCAGCGCGTCGAAGCGCGCGTCGTGGAAATGCGCATAGTTCAGGCCCCTGTTGTCGCCCTCGGCAAGAAACAGGAAGTTCTCGGCATCGGGGAAATCAGCGAACCAGCCGGAGCGGGCGACCTGGAACGGCGCGCCCGAGCCGAGATAGCTGAAGAACGAGGCAGCGTCGCTGACCACGAAATCGCAGGTGACGCCGAGGCGCCGCCACATGTCGGCCACCGCCACCGCCGTCGCCCTGTTGTTCTCGCCCTGGTCGAGGCGCAGTGTCAGGTGCAGCGGGTTGTGCGGCCCGTAGCCGGCCTCGCCGATCAGCCGGCGCGCCTCGTCCTCGCGGGCGAAGGGGTCCATGTCGGCGAAGGCGGCCCGCGTCGGCGCGCCGTAGGCCGGCAGCCCCGGCGCGACGAAGGACAGGCTCGGCTGGGTCGTGCCGCCCCAGATCGCGTCGGCGAGGAAGTCGCGGTCGACCGCCATCGCCAGCGCTTGGCGCACCCGGACGTCGTCGAGCGGCGGGCGGCGCGTGTCGAGCGCGTAGTACGAGGTGCCGAGGCTCGGCGTCAGCCTGAGCGAGCCCGCGAGGGTGCGGCGGATGAAGGCGATCTGGTCGGTCGGCAGCTCGTTGTAGCTGTCGAGCTCACCCGCCATGAAGCGGCGCAGACCGGACGAGCGGTCGGTGACCGGCACGATCTCCTCGCCGTCGAGCGCCACCGAGGCGGCATCGTGGAAGTACGGGTTCTTTTCGAGCACCAGCCGCTCGTTAGGCACGTAGCGGCGCAGCACGAAGGCGCCGTTGCCGACCATGCGGCCGGCGCGGGCGAAGCCGTCACCCCAGCGTTCCACGGCCGGCCGATACACCGGCATCGCCGTCATGTGGGTCAGCGCATCGAGCAGCACCGCCGAGCGGTGCTCCAGCGCGATCTCAAGCGTGCCGGCGTCGATCGCGCGCACGCCCAGCGCCTCGACGGGCAGCGCGCCGGTGTTCACGGCCTTGGCGTTCTTCAGCATGTAGAGGATGTTGGCGTAGCCGGCGCCGGTCCGCGGGTCCATCAGCCGGCGCAGCGAATAGACGAAGTCGTCTGCCGTAACCCGCTCGCCGTTCGACCAGCGCGCGTCGGGGCGCAGCGCGAAGGTGGTGGTCAGCCCGTCCGCGCTGATGCGCCAGCCCGACGCCACGCCGGGCTTCAGCGCGCCGTGGCTGTCATAGACGGTGAGCCCCTCGTAGAGTTCGTCGAGAATGTGCTGCTCGACGGAGGTGGAGGTCCTGTGCGGGTCGAGCGAGCCGGGGTCGGCGGTCTCGCCGCGCCGCCATACGCCGGCGGCGCCAGCGGGCAGGAGGAACAGCAGCAGCATGGCGAGCACGCGCGCGACGAGAAGGACCATCGCGCTTCATAGGCCCGAAACGGTGCTTTACAAATGCCGCCGCCGCCGGGATTGTCGCTTCCCCGCCCTCCGGCCATCCGTCATGCCGCGCCAGCCGACCAACGAAGACCTGCCGCCGTCGATCGATCCGGCGATCCGCACCATCGCCATGCCGACCGACACCAACCCCGCCGGCGACATCTTCGGCGGCTGGCTGCTGTGGCAGATGGACCTCGCCGCCGGCAACGCCGCCGCCCGCCATGCCGGCGGACGTTGCGCCACGATCGCCATCGACCAGATCGTCTTCCTGCAGCCGGTGAAGGTCGGCGACGAGGTCACGGTTTATGCGCAGCTGCTCGGCACCGGGCGGTCGTCGATGCGCTTCGAGGTGACGGCGTGGCGGCGCCGCCGCGACGGCGAGCGGGTGTACAAGGTGACGGGCGCGATCTTCACCTTCGTCGCCCTCGACCTCGACGGCCGCCCCCGCGACGTCCGCCCGCTGGTGCAGGCGGGGATGGGATGAGGGCGTGAGCCGGGCGTTCGTCCGCGAGGGCGACGGCGAGGACGACGGCCTGCCCGATCGCCCGGTGTCGTCGCACCGCAACCTCGTCACGCCGGGCGGGCTGGCGATGCTCGACCGCGAACTAGCGGAGGCTCGCGAACGGCTGGTGCGGGCCGGCGGCGATCGTCCCGCCGCCGCCGCGGCACGGCGCGACATCCGCTACTGGACGGCGCGACGCGCCTCGGCCGAAGTGGTCGAGCCGGCGGAGGACGGCACCGTGCGCTTCGGCGCGACGGTGACGATCGAGCGCGAGGACGGACGCCGCCGCACCTTCCGCATCGTCGGCGAGGACGAGGCCGATCCCGCGCGCGGATGCATCGCCCATGTCGCGCCCCTCGCCCGCGCCGTGCTCGGGCGGCAGGCCGGCGACGAGGTGGAGTTCGCCGGCGGCGCGCTGCTGATCGTCGGATAGGGGGCATGCTCTCGCATGGGCCGCGTCCGCAGCAAGGCGCGACTGCGGTGAGGACAGCTCCGCGGGCGCCTCGCGGCTGCGCGTCCCGTCACGCTTGCGCTTCCAGCGCCTTCCGAGCCATCGCGTTGAGCGTCGTCAAGGCCTCGTCGAAGCGATGCTCTGCCTCGGCGTTGCGCTGGAAGGCGACGCGCTGGACCAGGATCTCGCGCGGCGTCGGCTGCCGCTGGAACAGCGCCATCACCTCATCGATGAAGTCGTTCAGCGGCAGATAGCCCTGGCGCGTGGCTTGGCCGGGCGTCAGCTCGGTCTGCACCGCAGGAGGCACCAGCTCGATCACTTCGACCTTGCCCCTCAGCACCTCGCGCAGCGAGACCGTGTAGCTGTGGATCGCTGCCTTGGTCGCCGAGTAGGTCGGCGCCAGCGTCAGCGGGACGAACGCCAGGCCCGACGAGACGTTGATCAGGGCCGCGTCGGGGCGGGCGATCAGCTGCTCGACGAGGGCATCGGTCAGCCGGATCGGACCGAGGAGGTTGGTGACGACCGTCGCCTCGGCATCGGCGAGGTCGCGGGAACGGTCCAGCCCCTCGCTGCGCATGATCCCGGCATTGTTGATCAGGACGTTCAGCTCCGGATGCTCGGCGATGATCCGCTTGGCGAAGCCGGCGATGCTGTCGGCGTCCTCGATGTCGAGAGGGATCGCGTGCATGCGCGGATGCCCCGCGGTGACCTGCTCCAGCGCCGCCATCCGGCGCCCGGCGACGACGACGGTGTTGCCGAGATCGTGGAAGCGCCGGGCGAGGGCCGCGCCGATCCCGGAGCCGCCGCCGGTGATGAGGATGGTGTTGCCTGCTATTCTCATGACGATGCCCTTGCCGTTGATGACGTGACGGAGGGTATGGGCAGGACCGCAAGCGTTGAAGTACGCACCCGAAAGATTTGTACGCACCAGAAAGAGAGTACTCGATGCGTCGAACGGCCGAGGACGAAAGGATCGAGGAGCGGCGGCGCGGGCCGATCCCGGCGGAGGTCGATCTGGCGATCGAGGCGCTGGTTAACGACATCATCGGCAAGGTGGCCGACAAGTGGACCATGCTGATCCTGGAGGCGCTGGAGGAGCACGGCGTGCTTCGCTTCACGCAACTTGGTCGGGCGGTGGGCGGCATCAGCCAGAAGATGCTGACGCAGACGGTGCGTCAGATGGAGCGTGACGGCCTCGTGCGCCGCACCGTGCACCCGGTGATCCCGCCGCGGGTCGATTACGAGCTGACGCCGCTCGGCGCCAGCTTGGGCGCGGCCGTCTGCGGAGTGTGGATCTGGGCGGAAACGCACCACGCCGAGATCGAGCAGGCACGCCGGGCGTTCGCGGCTGGCCGGACCGTCGCCGAGGGCGTTAGCTGAGGGCGTCGGGGGATCGAGGGTGCGCGGGACCTCTTCGCCTCGCGCATGAAGCGGCGGCGGGAACGTGCTAGCCTCCGGCCCCAAGCCCTTTCACGATCCCCGGTCCCCTTGGCCTCCTCGAAACGCCTCGTCATGCCCGACCCGATCGATAGCGACCCCGACCTGTCGCTGCGCCCGCTGTCGCTCGCCGACTTCACCGGGCAGGCGGCGGCGCGCAAGAACCTGAAAATCTTCATCGAGGCGGCGAAGACGCGGCGCGAGGCGCTCGACCACGTGCTGTTCGTCGGGCCGCCCGGCCTGGGCAAGACCACGCTGGCGCAGATCGTCGCCCGCGAACTCGGCGTCAACTTCCGCTCGACGTCGGGGCCGGTGATCGCCAAGGCCGGCGACCTCGCGGCGCAGCTCACCGGGCTGGAAGAGCGCGACGTGCTCTTCATCGACGAGATCCATCGCCTCAACCCGGCGGTGGAGGAGATCCTCTACCCCGCGATGGAGGACTATCAGCTCGACCTGATGATCGGCGAGGGGCCGGGCGCCCGCTCGGTCAAGATCGATCTCGCCAGGTTCACCCTGGTCGGCGCCACCACCCGCGCCGGCCTGCTCACCACGCCGCTGCGCGACCGCTTCGGCATCCCGGTGCGGCTGCAGTACTACACCGTGGAGGAGCTGGAGCTGATCATCCGCCGCGGCGCCCGCGTGCTCGGCATCGGCATGAGCCCGGAGGGAGCGAACGAGATCGCGCGGCGCTCCCGCGGCACCCCGCGCATCGCCGGCCGGCTGCTGCGCCGCGTCCGCGACTTCGCCATCGTCGAGGGCGAGAGCACGATCTCGCAAGACAGGGCCGACCGCTCGCTGACCCTGCTCGACGTCGACAGGATCGGGCTGGACGTGATGGACCAGCGTTATCTCACGACGGTGGCCGAATCCTTCGGCGGCGGCCCTGTCGGTATCGAGACGATCGCCGCCGCCCTGTCCGAGCCGCGCGACACGATCGAGGACACCATCGAGCCCTACCTGATCCAGCAGGGCTTCCTGCAGCGCACCCCGCGCGGCCGGCTGCTGACGCCGCACGCCTTTTCGCACCTCGGGATGGCGGCGCCAGTGCGCGACCCGGCGGCGCAGTTCGGGCTGTTCGCGGACGAGCAGGAGGCGGATTGAGGAGGCCGTCAGAGCAAGCGGTGAGCCTGCCGTGAGCTCGCCGCGCGTCAGGTCAGCGAGGCGGGACCGTGTCGTTCCGCCGAGAATCTGAGTTCGCAAACCCATTGGCCACCCTCGTCGGTGACGATCATTCGCCATGGGCGGTCACACTTCCAGCCGGTGCGTCCAAGGTCCTTCAAGGTCTGGCCGGCGACCTCGATGGCTTCGTCGTAGGCCTGATCGGCACCGTCCAACTCCGTCCCGACGCGATCGAGCGCCATCTCGTCCTGACCGGAGTGGAAGTAGAAAAGCGACATGTCAGCTCTCCCTGGATGGCCCGACCGCTCTCTTTCCCGTCAGGCCAGTCAAGGCATTCTTCCACAAAAAATGTCATTTGTTACGAATGTCATCTGCCGCACAGATGGCCGGGCTGGTTGCGGGGCCTGAACGACGGCGGATGCTCCAAGCGAAAGGCCGCGCGGCGGGTTGCGCCGTGCGGCCTCCTCGTCGATCGGCGATCCAGCGCCGGAAGCGATCCCGGCGCCGGCTGCGGTCCTACTCCGCCGCCACCGCGTGCGAGGTGGTCAGGCTGGCCTGGGCGTCGTCCTTGCCCTGGCCCTTCATCGCGGCGCGGATGCCGGCGCCGTAGGCCGGGTCGACCTTGTCGAAGTGCCCGAGCTGGCGCTCCACGATGAACTCCGGCACGCCCTGCATCGCCCCGGCGATGGTGCTGAACAGGCGCTGGCGGTGCGCCTCGTCGAACAGCGCGAACAAGGCACGCGGCTGGCTGTAGTGGTCGGCCTCGCCTCGGTATTCGTAGCGGTCGACGACACCCGAGTAGCGGTGCGGCGGCTCGGCGACGCTCGGGTCCTCGACGGGGCCGTTGAAGGAGTTCGGCTCGTAGTACGCGTCGGGGTTGGACGTCATTCCGAACGGCACCGTCCCATCACGGTTGTAGGTCGCGACCGGCACCTTCGGCTTATTCACCGGCAGCGAGTCGTAGTGCGCGCCGATGCGGTAGCGGTGCGCGTCGGGGTACGAGAATAGGCGCCCCTGCAGCATCTTGTCCGGCGAGAAGCCGATGCCCGGCACCACGTTGGATGGGTTGAAGGCGGACTGCTCGATCTCGGCGAAGTAATTTTCGGGATTGCGGTTCAGCTCGATCGTGCCGACCTTGATCAGCGGGTAGTCGGCGTGCGGCCACACCTTGGTCAGGTCGAAGGCGCTCCAGCCGGTGCGCTGCTCGAAGGCTTCGGCCTCCATTTCCGGCATCACCTGGATGTAGAAGTCCCACTGCGGGAAGCGACCCTCCTCGATCATCCCGTACAGGGCTTCCTGGTAGCTCTCGCGCGACTTGGCGATCACCGCCTCGGCTTCATGGTTCAAGTAATTCTTGTGGCCCTGGCGCGTCTTGAAGTGGAACTTGGTCCAGAAGCGCTCGCCCTTGTCGTTCCACAGCGAGAAGGTGTGGCTGCCGTAGCCGTTCATCCGCGAGGGGTCGACCGGGATGCCGCGGTCCGACATCAGGATCGTCACCTGGTGCAGCGACTCCGGGCACAGCGACCAGAAATCCCACATCGCGGTGGCCGAGCGCAGGTTGGTGCGCGGATGGCGCTTCTGCGTGTGGATGAAGTCCGGGAACTTGTAGGGGTCGGCGACGAAGAACACCGGTGTGTTGTTGCCGACCAGGTCCCAGTTGCCTTCGGTGGTGTAGAACTTGAGGGAGAAACCGCGCACGTCGCGCTCGGCGTCCGCCGCGCCTTGCTCGCCGGCGACGGTGGAGAAGCGGGCCAGCATCTCGGTCTTCGAGCCGACCTCGAACACCTTGGCGCGGGAATAGCGGGAGATGTCGTCGGTGACCGTCAGCGTGCCGTAGGCGCCCCAGCCCTTGGCATGGACCACGCGCTCGGGCACGCGCTCGCGGTTCTGGTGTGCGAGCTTCTCGATCAGCTGGTAGTCTTCCAGCAGCAGCGGGCCGTTGCGGCCAACCGTCTTCGAGTTCTGGTTGCTCGCCACCGGCGCACCGGCGGTGGTCGTCAGGCGCGGTCTCTCGGTCATGCAGTCTCCTCCTGTTGTACGCTAACGATCTAAGAACTGTTCCAGGCGGAGCAAGCGCTTTCTTCGCGGAACAGCATCCCGCATCATGGCGGCCTGCCATCATGTCGCACCGCCGGCCGCGAAGCCGTCAAGGCTCACGGCGGGCGCGGCGTCGCCGATGATCGCCGTCGACGATCATCGCCAAGGATCGCCGCCTTGACAAGCGCAGCCCGGCCGCCGCTCCTTCGCGGCCCATGTCCCCCCCGTGGCGCGCCGACGTCTTCACCCTTTTCCCCGCGATGTTTCCCGGCCCGCTCGGCCTGTCGCTCGCCGGCGACGGGCTGGCGCGCGGCCTCTGGTCCTGC
>CALMRL010000611.1 GCA_937873345.1 uncultured Beijerinckiaceae bacterium
GCTCCCGCCCGACAGCGTCAGCCGCGCGACGCAGGAGTACTTGGCCGTGCTCGACGACGCGGCGTTCGGGGCGGCGACGCCGGTGGTGCCGAAGTTCATCTCACCGGCCGACCCGGCCGCGCGCTGGACCGGCGCCGACGGCGGGCTCGCCACCTTTGCCTACGCCGCCAACTACCTCATCGACCTCGACCACGCGATCATCGTCGACGTCGAGCCGACCACCGCCGTGCGCCAAGCCGAGGTCACTGGCGCCAGGCGGATGATCGAACGCTCGCGCCAGCGCTTCGGGCTGTGGCCCGAGAGGCTGGCGGGCGACACCAGCTACGGCTCGGCTGCGATGCTGGGCTGGCTCGTCCACGAGCAAGGCATCGAGCCGCACATACCGGTGTTCGACAAATCGGAGCGCACCGACGGCACCTTCTCGCGCGCCGACTTCACCTACGACCGGACTGGCGACGTCTACCGTTGCCCGGCGGGCAAGCTGCTCACCACCACCGGCATGCTGGTCAACGACGGCGCCACGCTGGTGTACCGGGCGAGCACCTTCGACTGCGCCCCATGTCCATTGAAAGAGCGGTGCTGCCCGAAGGAGCCACTGCGCAAGGTGCCGCGCTCGATCCACGAAGGCGCGCGGCAGATGGCGCGCGACATCGCCCGGTCCGAAGAGGGCCAGACCTCGCGGCGCCAGCGCAAGAAGGTCGAGATGCTGTTCGCCCACCTCAAGCGCATCCTCAAGCTGGATCGTCTCAGGCTGCGCGGTTCCAACGGGGCCCGCGACGAGTTCCACCTCGCAGCAGCCGCCCAGAACCTCAGAAAACTCGCCAAGCTCTGCACGCCGCCCCTGCCGAACTCGGCCTGAGCGGCCCGGCAGCTATGACCGGCCAGACCCGCTGAACCTCCCGTCCACCTCGATCTCAGACAGCCGCGGGTTTTTCAACGAAATCGGTTGATTCCGGCCGTAGAGTGTACGTCTACTCCCACGCTGGCGTGTGACTCGAGGCTGCCAAGACGCGGGGACCCCGCCGGTCGACGTCATGGCGGGTGTCAATCGCGCGAAGGCCGAGATAGCTGCGGCGCTGGGTCCATCGGCTGGGTGAAATCTCCGCCCCGGACAAATCGAAGGCCGCGTTCGGCAATGCCTTCTTGGTCCTGGAGCCGGTCGCCTTTCCGCTGCAGGTGGCGCTGACCTTCGCCTCCGTCGCCCGCTTTCACCGCCCGAAGTCGAAGGGCGGCCTCGGTTCGGCGACCTCCGCGCCCGTGACGTAGCTCCGCTCGACGAGCCTCGTCGCGAAGGCCAGCAGGTGTCCTCGTCGCTCGCGGACGATGCGCAACGCGCGCGCGTACTGCGCCTACGGGACGGCCTCGACCTCCGCCTCCCGCGCCGGCGACAGGACGACCCTCCCGTCGCCGCCCTCGAGCCGGTGGAGTTCGCGGCCGTGGCCTCACTACCCGATCGACTTGGCGACGAGCGACGTCGCTTGCCGCAGGTCGATCTCGCGACCGACGGAAACGTCGCCGAACACCGCCTCCTCGGCCGCCCCCGCCGCGAGGGTGACGCAGGCGACGTCCGCGACGCGCTGCCTCGTCGGCGACGGTCCTTGGTCGTAGCGCACCCGCGGCGGCTCCAGGGTCGCGTGGTCGACCGAGATGCCGAGGGCGAGGCCTGCGACGGCGTGGCCCGCCTCGTGGACCGCGGCGCGCCGCTCGGGGTCCGGGTTGTATTCCCCGCGGATGGCCACGGCCGCGCGCGGACGGCGTTCCCTGGCATGGCGTGCCGGCGCTCCTTGCGGGCGAGGC
>CALMRL010000612.1 GCA_937873345.1 uncultured Beijerinckiaceae bacterium
ATCTCGTCCCTCGCCAAGATCCCGCGAGCCGGGCGGCCCGGCTCGCGGGATCTTGGCGAGGGACGAGATTTTGGCGCGGGATAAGCCCGGTGCGACGCCGGACCGATGGCGTTTCATCAACTTGTCGCGCATGGTCGGCTGCTCATAGAATGGCCGGCGGCGTGCTCCAAGCGGGCGGCGGGTAGTGGGCAAGTTCAAAATCTGCCTGAGAGCGTGGCCACGTGACAGCGTCATCACGTTCTATAAGGGAATGAGCGATGGATAGGGATTGGGACGCTGAGCGGGCCGAGGTAGATGGCGAGTTCCACGCGGCGAAGGCAGCCCGCGACAAAGCGCACGAGCTAGTGAGACCCGAGCTAGGCAACATGAGAAAGTTCGTCTCGGTGGAAGACCTCGCGGCTTTCGAAGAGACGAGCAAGCGCTTTAAGGCCGCTGTAGCTCGCCGGAGCGCCTTCCTAACCGAGCAGAAAAACTTCGATTCGACATGGGGTATGTGGTTGCAGTCTACATGATCTAGTACAACTTCGTCTGCATACATCAGAAGCTGCAGGTGGCCAGCGATGACGATAGGTTTGAAAGATAAAATTTGGGAGATCAGCGACATTGCGAAGTTGGTCGAGGATACTGAAGACCGGCAAAAGAGTACAATTAGTATAAGAGGCGCATTTAAGCATTTCTTACTTATGTCTGGATTAGCTGTCTGTCTGGCAGCTTCGACGCCAGCGGTTTCAGCCGTAGTTTTTCTTCATTGCTTAGGCATATCAGATTCGACGAAAAAACCATTTACAGTATCGGTTGCAATAGATACTAATGCTAATAAGATTATCGATCTCGGTACGGGCGCTCATCCTTCGTATTTTCCAATACATTCAGAATTTGCAGAGACAACGATAACAGCGCGGCAAATCACATATGATATGATGTACCAACTGCTAATCGACCGCATTTCTGGCAAATTTAGGTTTGCTGAGATCGCGCAAACGCATTTGAACGGAGGTACGCAAATGTCGGACAAAGGTAGTGACTTTGTCGGTGGCAAATGCCAGCTAGCACAGAGAGATTTCTAATTTTCAACCAGACCCGCTATTGGGCGGTAACACCGCTGACCCGCAGCGATGACGCGGGGATCGCCGGTTGCATAGAGTATGCTGATGCAGGTTCGTAAAATCCTCATCGCGGACGACGATGACGACCTGCGCGCCGCGCTGGCCGAGCAGCTCGCCCTGCACGACGAGTTCGACCCGATCCAGGCGCGCGATGCCGGCACGGCGATCGCGCTCGCCAAGCAGGAGCGGCCTGAACTCGTCCTGATGGACGTCGGCCTGCCCGACATGGATGGGCGCGAAGCCGTGCGGTCCTTGCGCGAGGCCGGCTTCAACAACCCCGTGATCATGCTGACCGGGCACGATGGCGAGGCCGACACGGTGATGGGACTGGAAGCCGGCGCCAACGACTACGTCGCCAAGCCCTTCCGCTTCGCCGTGCTGCTCGCCCGCATGCGCGCCCATCTGCGCTCCCACGAGAGCAGCGACGACGCCTCGTTCCGCATCGGCCCCTACACCTTCCAGCCCGGCGCCAAGCAACTCCTCACCGACAAGGGCGGCAAGCTGCGCCTGACCGAGAAGGAGACGGCGATCCTGCGCTTCCTGTACCGCGCCGGCGAGAGCGTGGTCGGCCGCGACGTTCTGCTCAAGGAGGTGTGGGGCTACAACGCCGCCGTCACCACGCACACGCTGGAAACCCACATCTATCGCCTGCGCCAGAAGATCGAGATCGATCCGGCGCGAGCGATGCTGCTCGTCACCGAGGCCGGTGGCTACAAGCTGGTCCCCTAGATGGTCCCTCAAGCCGCAGCGGGCTGACAGGTGGCGCTGGACACCACCCTGCGTACGCTGGCCGGCTTCGCCGGGTTCCGCGAGATCGAGGCGGAGGCGCTGCGCCTCATAGCCCTGTCCGCCGACACCCGGATTCTGCGCGTCGGCGAGGTGCTGTTCCGCCGCGGCGAGGTGGCCGACGGGGCGCTGATCGTGCTGAGCGGCTCGGTCGAGCTGCGGGGCGAGGGCGAACCCGTCACCGTGCGCCCGCCGGCGCTGCTCGGCGAGACCGCGCTGGTGGTCGAGACGCGGCGCCCCGCCACGGCGGTGACGCGCGAGCCGTCGAGCGTGCTGCGCGTGCCGCGCACGCTGTATCTCAGGGTGTTGACCGAATATCCCATCTCCGCCGCCGCCGTGCACCGGCAGGTGGCGAACCGCGTCGCGGCGCTGCGCGAGGAGTACGAGGCGGTGGGGCGGCGGCTGGCGGAGTGACAGCTCGTCGCTGCGGATCGGGCCGTCGTTACTCCTGCCGCATCGCGGATGTGGCACGCCGCCCGGGGGCAACCAAGTCCGCCGGTGGTCGGCATGGATTCCGCAACCCGGGAGCTGAGATGATGCGGTACTACGCCGGTCTGGACGTCTCGCTACAGCATCGGATTTCCCCGAAAACCGCTGACGCACTTTTCGGTCCAATGCTCTGATGTCCTGATGGGCGTGATTGATGGAATGATGGCGGAGGTGAGCGATGCTTGAATCAATGCAATGAACTCGATGATGCCGTAGCAGCAAGGCTTTCTGTTGTTTAGCGATGCCTGGTGCACAGTCCAGGCTAACCCTGAATAGGACTGAGTATGACTGCGGACCCTTTCATACATCTGCCGTACCTGCGAGGCGAGATCACGCCCGCCGACGCATCGAATATGCGTTTTACGCGAGAGCGTCTGGCAGAAGCGGACAGGAAGGCGCACGAGGCGGGTCGGCCGGCGAACTGGCGACGATCGAACGAAGAGGTCGAGGGCGCGTGGCGCGCCTTCATCTCCGCTCGCCCCGCGACGGACGACCTGTGGGTGTTCGGCTATGCATCGCTGATGTGGGACCCCGGCTTCCGCTTCGCGGAAGTGCGGCGGGCGGACTTGGCCGACCACCAGCGCCGCTTCACCTTGAGAATGGAAATCAGCCCCGGCCTCGTGGACGCTCCGATGCTGGTCGCAACGCTCGAGCGGCGACCCGGCCTGTGCGGCGGCCTCGCCTTCCGCATCCCCGCCGAACAGGTCGAGGAGGAAACCGCGATCCTTTGGCGACGCGAACTCGTGTTCTTCGACTACCGCACGGAGATGGTGGTCGCGCAAACGCCTCAAGGGCCGATCAACGCCGTGTCGTTCACGCCGAACCCAGCCGATCCCCGTTACGACAGCGAGCGCCCGCCTGAAGAAACGGCCGCAATCCTAGCGGCGGGGCGGGGCGCGATGGGAACGACGCAAGCGAGGTTGGAACGGCTGGTCGCCTATCTGCGCCTTCTTGGTGTCGAAGATGACTACGTGGAGAGTCTAGCCCGCATGATCCACCAGCCGTAGCCAATCGTCCAAGACGCTGCTTCGCTCACCTTTTGAGAGCGTCGCTGCCGAAGAGGTCGGCCGGTGATCGCCGGGTTGCTCTCTGATGACTTCGGCAGGATCGACGCTCAGTGGATCAAGGTCGCCGGCGGCATCCACATCTACAGCATCGCGCCGGATCTCGACCCCGGCGCGATGCTGTAGGCCCTTGTGCCGCATCGGATGTCCCCGAAAACCGCTGACGCACTTTTCGATCCGATGCTGTAGGCTGTTGTTGTTGCGTCAGCTTTTCCGAAAACCGCTGTGCACTTTTCGGGCTGATGCTCTAGCAGGCGGTACGGCTGCACTTGGAACGAGCCTCATGGAAAGGGTTTGGCGACGAAGGCCAGATTCTTGAACCTTCCGCCATCGCCCCTCCCTCACGGCGAGCGACGGCACCTGCCGTTGACGAACCGCCCCGGTGGGGCTAGCGGTCATGTCGTCGCCGGCGCGCACAGCGCTGCGGCACCCGTTCGAAAAACAAGAAGCTGGTCGCCGCGAGGGTCCGTAGGGACCTCTCCGCGGCAGTCCGCAGCAAGACGAGGCACTTCCCATGTTCGCTGTCATCAAGACAGGCGGCAAGCAGTACAGCGTTGCCGCCGAAGACACCATCATCGTGATGCATCTCGCCGGCGAACCCGGCGACGTCGTGACCTTCCCCGACGTGCTGATGCTGGTCGGCGACGAGACCAGGCTCGGCGCGCCCTTCATCGCCGGCGCCAGCGTCACCGCCGAGATCGTGGCGCAGGAGCGCGGCCCGAAGGTGATCTCCTTCAAGAAGCGCCGTCGACAGAACTCGAAGCGCAAGCGCGGCCACCGCCAGGACCTGACCAGGGTCCGCATCACCGGCCTCTCCGTCGGCTGAAGAACTGGCCGGCGCCTTGGCCGGCCATGACCTTTCCGGGCCGAAAGGCCCATCCCACCTGACGGGTCGAGAGCGCAAGCGCCGGCCCCGGAGCACCAGACGATGGCACACAAGAAGGCAGGCGGCTCGTCGCGCAACGGCCGCGACTCCGACGGGCGCCGCCTCGGCGTCAAGAAGTTCGGCGGCGAGCACGTGATCGGCGGCAACATCCTGGTCCGCCAACGTGGCACCAAGTGGCATCCCGGCGTCAACGTCGGCATCGGCACCGACCACACGCTGTTCGCCAAGGCTGAGGGCAAGGTGCTCTTCACCACCAAGGCGAACGGCCGGGCCTTCGTATCGGTGGTGGTGCAGGCCGAAGCCGCCGAGTAGTCCCGCGCCGGGAGCCCCGCCCCTGTTCCCGGACATCACCTGCGACGACATCTTCCGGCTGGAAACGCCGCGGCTGTGGCTGCGCTGGCTGCGCGCCAGCGACGCGCAGGCGGTCGCCGCCATCTGCTCGCTCGGCTCCGTCGCCGAGATGACGGCGGCGATCCCGCATCCCTACCCGCCCGGCGAGGCCGAGCGCTTCCTCCTGCATGCCCGCGCCAGCACCGCCGGTGGCGACGCGCTGGTTCTCGCCCTGACGGCCAAGGGCAAGGCCCGCACGCTCATCGGCATCATAAGCGCCGAACGGGCCGAGCACGTCGAGGTCGAGATCGGCTACCTCGTCGCCCCC
>CALMRL010000613.1 GCA_937873345.1 uncultured Beijerinckiaceae bacterium
CCGCTAGGACCGGCACCGGCTGCCGAGCCCAAGGGGCCGGCGGTGACGCCGATCACGCCGCCGGGCCGGCATGGCCCCTTCCGCCGCGGGCCGATCCGCCTGTCGCTCGGCACCCAGGTGTTCATCAAGAAGGGCCTGCGCCCCTTCGATTTCCACGACCCCTATTACTTCGCCGTGTCGATCAGCTGGCGCCGCTTCGCCCTGCTGTTCGTCAGCTGCGAGATGACGATCAACCTGTTCTTCGCCATCCTTTACTCGCTGCAGCCGGGCTCGGTGTCGAACCAGGCGTTCGTGCCGCTGCTGTCGAACTTCTTCTTCTCGCTGGAAACGCTGGCCACCGTCGGCTACGGCGAGATGTACCCGGCAACGACCTACGCCCATGTCGTGTCGAGCATCGAGATCTTGGTCGGCGTGATCTTCACGGCGATCGTCACCGGCCTGCTCTTCGTGCGCTTCTCGCGGCCGCGCGCCAAGGTGCGCTACGCCGACCACCCCGTCGTCACCCGCCATAACGGCCGGCCGACGCTGATGCTGCGCACCGGCAACGCCCGCAGCACGCTGCTCTACGACACGCATTTCACTTTGCACGCTCTGGTCCGCAACGTGTCGGAGGAAGGCTTCCGCCACGTCGGCGTCGTCGACCTGCCGTTGCTGCGCGCCCACCTGCCGGTCTTCCCCGTGCTGCACATGGTGATGCACGTGATTGACGAGGCGAGCCCGCTCTTCGGGCTGCATGCGGCGTCACCCGACATCGCCGAGCAGCGCTTCTTCCTGTCGCTGACCGCGCGCGACCCCGTGATCGGACAACAGGTCACGGACATGCACATCTTCGAGGGCGGGGAGATTCTGTTCGGCATGCGCTACGCCGATGCCGTCAATGCGATGGGCTCGAAAGTCATCGCCGACTACGCCCTGCTCAGCAGCGTGGTCCCCGACGGCGGCGACGATTGGCCGGAAAGCCAAGCCGAAGAGCGCTTCCCCGACGAGGGCTGACGGTCAGCAGGAAGGAAAGCGGCGGGCCCATCACCCGCCGCTCCGTCGTCGTTGCGATCAGCCGTTGACCGTGCCAGCCTGCATGCGCTGCTGCTTGTTGTAGAGGTGACGGCGGTACATGCCGGCGGCGCAGCCGGCCATGAAGCCGCGGACGCCGTGGTGCAGGGCATGGCCGGCGACGGCGCCCGCCGCACCGTACTTCAGGCAACCACCCGGCGCGGCCTGAGCCATCGGGGCCGCCAGTGTGAGGCCGGCGACGAGGGCGGCGGCAAGCGAAAGGGATGTCATCTTCTTCATCGGACCGAGATCTCCGCAGCGCCCATTTACGCCGCCGCAGCGAGAACGCGGGTCAAGGAAGCGAGTTCGCCCGATTGGTGGACCGTCTCGGCGTAAGACCCCACCCGTGCCGCGGTGAGGATCGGCTCCCGCTTCTTCGAACACCCATCGCGATCCGCACGAAGGTGACCGCCCGTCGAGAGTTTCCGCTCGAACGAGGTCGTTCGTCAATGCGTGAGGCGCGCGCTCTGCACCGCCTGCACGAACATCGTGTTCATCGCATTGGTGATGTCGGTCGGCGACGAGGCCGTGAAGAAGAAGCCCGGCGAGGCGCAGGATTGCAGGGTCGCGGGCACCTGAGGGATGATGTTGTTGACCTTGTCGTCCTCGTCGCCGGCGAAGCTCGGATTGGGATTGGCGATGGGCACGTAGGGAATGTAGAGCACGGCCACCTTGAAGTTGTTAGACTTGGCGAGCGTGCAGAAGTGTGTTGTCGGTAACTGCGGTTGCGATCCGTTGAAGTTGGATGAAGAGTAGACCTGGTTGTTGTCGACGCCGTCGCTGATCAGGAACAGGAACGGCTGCGGCGCTGCCGCCGTCAGGCCGTTTCCGAACGGCTTGATGTAGTTCGGCATGTCGCTGGTCAAGTTCTCGAAGTGCGTGCCACCGCTACCGATCTGCGTCCCATTGGAGGCGGTGGGTGCGCCGCTGCTCCAGCCTTGGTCGAGGTAGGTGTTGCCCAGGCTGCTGGCGACGTTCTGCACGTTGGTGAAGTCCGCGCTGAGCGGAGCCGCGTCGATGGCGTGCACGATGAAGGGGTAGAGGCCGATGCGGTACTCGTTGGCGATGCCGTTAAACTTCTCCTGCTGCATCGCCACTTTCACCATCGAGTTGATCGCAAGCCCGACCGTGTCGACGCGCAGCGCGATGTTGTTGCTGGGACTCTCCGCGAGGCTGTACCCCTGGTTGCCCTGGTAGTGGCAGGCGAAGACGCAGCCGGTGGGATACTGGCTCCGGCTGTCGGGATTGATCTGCGCGAGGGCGTTCTGACCGCTCGTCGTCGTCGGGATGCCCATCGACCCCGACACGTCGACCGCGACGTAGAAGTCGAGATAGAGGCCGATGGTGACGCTGGAGGTTGCCGTCCCCTGCAGCGGAAACGAGCCGGTGCCGAACATGCGGCCGAAGCTGGTCGGCATCGTCGTGGCGTAGCTCACGGTCGCGGTATAGGTCGTTCCCAAAGGGACGGGGAAGGATATCTGCGGCGTGACCTGCTCGGTATTGGCCGACGACCCCGCATCGACGGCGAAGACCTTCTGGGCCTGCGCGATCCCCGCGTTGACGGCCTGGATCGACACGTTGCCGTTCCCGGAATTTGCGACGATGTAGGCCTTGGCCGTCGTCACGGCAGCGACAGCGGCTGCATCGGCGGCGTCATTCAGGCGTTTGTCGTAGGATTGCTGCTGAAACCAGTCGATGCCCAACCCCACGGTCCCAATCACCGGCACCAAAGCAAAGGCATAGGTGATGGTGACGTTGCCACCCCTCTCGCGCGGCCAGCGCACGAGGTGCCGACGCAGGCCGGCCGCGGCGGCGATAATCGAGCGGGTGAGCATAAGCATGACCTCAGGGACACACGGTTGTCGTTCCGGGATCGCCACCGACCGTTGTATAGTTGACGGTCGTTACGTATCTCGGCGTCGTATAGTACGATCTCTTGATCGTCATGTTGTGGAACAACGCGCCGGAAAGGAATGATCTGTAAGTGTAGGCGATATCCACCACCAGGAGGGACGTCGGTCCGAAGGTGTCGGCGGGCAGGGTCGAAGACGATGGCAAGGCGCTGTCGCTGGCCGAGGTCATCGCTACGGTGCACGATCGCTTGTTCGAGCCGCTGGTCCAGAGCAGCTTGGGAACGTAGGTGCAATTGGTGGTGCATCCCGACGGAGTCGCCGTAAAGGTGATGCTCGACAGCGTGATCTGCAGGTCGTTGGACCATGCCATCTGCTGCTGCGCCGCATCGGCAAGCACCTGCGGATAGATGACCATCGCCGAGTCGTGGTAGAATTGGAGATCGATGTAGGTGACGGTCCCCGCGTCATTGACCGACAGCATCTGGCCGATCGTGTCCGCAACATCCGACAACCGGCCGGTCGCCATAGCGTAGCGGGTCAGGTCGACGCTCCCGAGGAAGAGCAGGCACATGACCGGGGCCCATATCGCGAACTCGATCGCCGACACGGCGCGTTGATCTCGCAGGAAGGCGGGCAGGGCGGCGCGGGTCAGCAACTCGGCGACCCCGTCTGGAACGGCTCGTTGCGGAAGGCGGCCGTGGATTGAAGGATGAAGCTCGGAGCGCCGTTGAAGGACGTCGCATACACTCGCCAGATCGGGCTGAAGACCGGCATCGCGTAGAGCACCTGCGCGAAGACGTAGCTGCCTGGAGCTCCGATGCAGTAGGACGTCTTGCTGTTGTCGAGCGCGGGACGGATCAGGGTCGTCTGGGTGTTGTTGACGAACTGGTAGAAGCCGTTGGGATAGACGTCCTCGCTCACGGTCTGGATGTTGCTGACCATGTTGCCGCACGACAGGTTCACCGCGGCGAGCGCGGGGCAGATCATGTTCGATCGAAACTGCGCCGCCGTGAGCCCCTGATTGCTCGCGTTTCCCGTGAGGATCTGGCGGGCGGCCTTGCTGGTCGCGTGCTCGAGGCCGGCGGAGGTGTAGAAGTAGAGTCCGGCCTGCATCGCCTCCGTCAGCAGTTCGAGGCTGACGAGGGCGATCAAGCCGAACTCCACGGCGGCCGACGCCTCCCGGGCGGTGGCGAAGGCACGGGGCAGTGCGGCATAACGCTGGGCGATCAGGCGAAGGCGCGACAAGGTGCCGGTGCTTGCCGTCTGGTCGAAAGCCGCCGGACGCGAGATCGCGCGGTTCCTGCGAGGATTGGGAGTGAACTGGAGCATCGTCGCCCTGCTCGGCTACTGCCAGGCAGGTATGCGGCGATGGGACCTAACGTTTCGTCAAGCTGGTGCGGCGTTATCGTGATCAGCCGCAGTGCGCTGCGGATATGATGACTCGTTTACTTGAACGGCGCCGGCGAGTCTCGGTTCGCGAGGCTCGCCGCCGTCACGGTCATGATACGCTCGGCGGCTCGAAAGCCCCTCGATCAACGCCTCTAATGCAAGGCACGTGATCCCGGCTCCCTTGAAGCGTCAGGGAACGGAGCCGCCAGCCCATCGACGACCAGCCCGTCCGGCCCAGCCCCGATCGACACGTCCGTGCCGTCGAGCACATCGCCGGCCAGGATCTTCTCGGCCAGCGGGTCCTGCACCGCCTTCTGGATCACCCGCTTCAGCGGCCGCGCCCCATAAGCCTCGTCGTAGCCCTTCTCGGCGAGCCAGGAGCGTGCCGCGGATGAAAGGTCGAGCGTGATCTTGCGCTCGTCGAGCAACCGCGCGAGCCGGGCGAGCTGGATGTCGACGATGGCGCCCATGTCCTCGCGCCTGAGCCGATGGAACAGGATGATCTCGTCGACGCGATTCAGGAACTCCGGCCGGAAGTGCATCCGCACCGCCCCCATCACCTCCTCGCGCACGGCATTCGAGTCCTGGCCCGGCGCCTGCGCCACCAGCGTCTCGGCGCCGAGGTTCGACGTCATCACGATGAGGACGTTGCGGAAATCCACCGTGCGGCCCTGGCCGTCCGTGAGCCGGCCTTCATCGAGAACCTGAAGGAGCACGTTGAAGACGTCCGGATGAGCCTTCTCGATCTCGTCGAACAAGAGCACCTGGTAAGGGCGCCGCCGTACGGCTTCGGTCAGCGCCCCGCCCTCGTCGTAGCCGACGTAGCCCGGCGGCGCGCCGATCAGGCGGGAGACCGAGTGCTTCTCCATGTATTCCGACATGTCGATGCGCACGAGCGCCGTCTCGTCGTCGAACAGGAAGCTGGCCAGCGCCTTGGTCAGCTCGGTCTTGCCGACGCCGGTGGGGCCTAAGAACATGAACGAGCCGATCGGCCGGTTGGGGTCCTGCAGGCCGGCCCTTGCGCGGCGCACGGCGGTCGCGACGGCGTGCACGGCCTCGGGCTGGCCGACGACGCGCTCGCCGATCACATCCTCCATGCGCAGCAGCTTGTCGCGCTCGCCCTCCAGCATCTTGTCGACGGGCACGCCTGTCCAGCGCGAGACGACGCCGGCGACCATGTCCGGCGTCACGGCCTCGGCGACGAGCACGTCGCCGCTCTTGCCCTCGACATCGGCGAGCTGCTTCTCCAGCTCGGGGATGACGCCGTAGGTCAACTCGCCGGCGCGCTGGTACTCGCCGCGGCGCTGCGCCCTGGCGAGATCGTTGCGCGCTTCGTCGAGCTGCTCCTTGAGCTTCTGCGCATCGCCGAGCTTGTTCTTCTCAGATTGCCAGCGCTGCGTCAGGGCGGCGGAGCGCTCCTCCAGGTTGCCGAGCTCGCCGTCGAGCTTCGCGAGGCGGTCGCGCGAGGCGGCGTCGGTCTCCTTTTTCAGCGCTTCCTGCTCGATGCGCAGCTGCAGGATGCGACGGTCGAGTTCGTCCAGCGCCTCGGGCTTCGAGTCGACCTGCATGCGCAGGCGTGATGCCGCTTCGTCGACGAGGTCGATCGCCTTGTCGGGGAGGAAGCGGTCGGCGATGTAGCGGTTGGAGAGGGTCGCGGCGGCGACGATCGCGGCATCGGTGATGCGCACGCCATGGTGCACCTCGTACTTCTCCTTGAGGCCCCGCAGGATCGAGATGGTGTCGGAGACCGTCGGCTCGGAAACGAATACCGGCTGGAAGCGTCGCGCCAGCGCCGCATCCTTCTCGACGTGCTTGCGGTACTCGTCCAGCGTGGTGGCGCCGATGCAGTGCAACTCGCCGCGCGCCAACGCCGGCTTCAGCAGGTTGGAGGCATCCATCGCCCCATCCGCCTTGCCGGCGCCGACGAGGGTGTGCATCTCGTCGACGAACAGGACGATGCCGCCCGCCGCCGCCGTCACCTCGGAGAGCACGCCCTTCAGCCGCTCCTCGAACTCGCCGCGGTACTTCGCACCGGCGATCAGCGATCCCATGTCGAGCGCCAGAAGCCGCTTCTCCTTGAGGCTTTCCGGCACGTCGCCGTTGACGATGCGCAGAGCCAAACCTTCGGCGATCGCCGTCTTGCCGACGCCGGGCTCGCCGATCAGCACGGGGTTGTTCTTGGTGCGCCGCGACAGCACCTGAACCGTGCGGCGAATTTCCTCGTCGCGCCCGATCACCGGGTCGAGCCTGCCCTTGCGCGCTGCATCGGTGAGGTCGCGGCTGTACTTCTTCAGGGCGTCGTAGGCATTCTCGGCCGAGGCGTTGTCGGCGGTGCGGCCCTTGCGCAGGTCCTCGATCGCGGCGTTCAGCGTCTGCGGCGTCACGCCGGCATTGGCCAGGATGCGGCCGGCTTCGACCTGCTTGTCCATCGCGAGGGCGAGCAGCGTCCGCTCGACGGTGACGTAGCTGTCACCCGATTTCTGTGCGATCTGCTCGGACTGATCGAGGACGCGGGCGGTAGCTGGTGCGAGATAGACGTTGCCGGCGCCGGGTCCCTTCACCTTCGGCAGCTTGCCCAGGCTGAGTTCGACGGCCTGCAGCGCCTCGCGCGAGCGGCCGCCGGCCTTGTCGATCAATCCGCCGGCCAAGCCCTCGGGATCGTCGAGCAGCACCTTGAGCAGGTGTTCCGGCGTGAACTGCTGGTTGTTCTCGCGCATCGCGAGAGTCTGCGCGCTCTGGATGAAGCCCTTGGCGCGCTCGGTATACTTGTCGATGTTCATTCATCATCCTTCTCGTCGATCCGTCCCGTAGCGGCGGATTCGTCGAAGAGCAGGCCCCTGTCGTGAGGCGGCCATTGCGAGGAAGGTGGGGTGCGCGTCGGGAATATGGAAGGGCGGAACGTCGCCCGACCGACGAGGATCGGGCGCAGGCACAACGCTTCAGTCGCCGACCGGATCGGACGTCGTCGGCGCTGCGGGACGCGGCTCGTGCGCCCTTGTCGGCGAACTCCGCCTTGGAGCGGCGGCGGCGGCGCGGACGCAGGTGCACGGTCTCCTCGCCGGCGTCCAGCGGCGCCGCAGCCTGCTCGACCGCTTCGGGAAGAGGAGCGCTCTGCTCGGCGGCAACGCGAGTCGGTGCGGTGATGAAGGCCGGCAGCTCGTTCACTGGCTCGTCCGCCGCCGGCTGGCGGGGCTCCGCCGATGGACGGGGCGGACG
>CALMRL010000614.1 GCA_937873345.1 uncultured Beijerinckiaceae bacterium
TGACGCCGGACCTGTGCCGGCCGTTTTCGAAGAACCGCAACGGCATGGTGCTCGGCGCCGGCGCGGCGGTGATCGTGCTGGAATCCGAGGAGCACGCCCGCGAGCGCGGCGCCTCGGCGCTCGGCGAGCTCGCCGGCTACGGCACCTCCACCGACGCCAAGGACCCCGTGGCGCCCGACGCCGAGGGCGCCGCCCGCGCAATGCGCAACGCGCTCGCCGACGCCGACGTCTCGCCGGACGCGATCGACTACGTCAACGCCCACGGCACGGCGACGGTGGTCAACGACTCCACGGAGTCGGCGGCGCTCGGCGCCATCTTCGGCGAGCGGCTGCGCGAGGTGCCGGTGTCCTCGACCAAGGCGGTGCACGGCCCCGGGTTGGGAGCCGCCGGCGCGCTGGAGATGGTGGTGACGCTGGGCGCGATCCGCGACGCGGTGGCGCCGCCGACGATCAATTTCGGCGAGCCCGACGAGCGCTGCCCGATCGACGCGATCCCCAACGTGGCGCGGCCCCTGCGCATCCGCACGGCGATGTCGAACTCCTTCGCCTTCGGCGGCATCAACGCCGTGCTGGTGATGCGCGCCGCTCATGCCGCGTAGGGATGGCTGCCTGAGGACCTCGCCTTGAGCGAGGAGGCCTTCGCCGTGGCGGCGACCGAGGCCGAGGTCGAGGCGTTCCGCGCGGCGACCGCTTGCGCGCAGGACGGCGACATCCTGCCTTCGACCTTCCCGATGCGCTGGCTCGCCTCACCCGCCGTGCGCCAGATGCTGATGGCCGCGGTGCCCGAGCTAGGCCTGGTCCCGGTGCACGAAGGGCAGAGCTTCGACTACGAGCGGCCGCTGCGCGTCGGCGAGCGCTACAGGCTGACGCTCGTCAGCCGTCGCGAGACCGAGCCGGCGCGGCTGCTGGTCGACGGCCGCATCGAGGATGCCGACGGCGCCGTGCTCGCCAAGCTGGAGACGATCCTGCGCCTCGTCGTCGTTGGGGAGCCGGCGTGAGCGGGCCGTTCGGGCAGGGCGAGCGGCTCCGTCAAGGCGAGATGGCGCCGGCACGCCGTCTCGGCCCGTGGACGGCGGCCGACGTCGCCGCCTACGCCGCCGCCTCGGGCGACGACAACCCCCTGCACTTCGACCCCGCCATCGCCGCTGCGGCCGGTCTGGCGAGCCCGCCGATCCACGGCATGCTGCTGATGGGCTGCTTCGAGCCCTACCTCGCCGCCTGGCGGCCGGATGCGCGACTGGTTCGGCTGTCCGCCAAGTTCATCCGCCCCGTGCTCGCCGGCGAGGCTGTCGAACTCTCCGCCAAGGTGGTCCGCGCCGGAGACCCCGCCGTGCTGCGCCTGAAGGTGAAGCGCGACGCCGAATTGGTGTGCCTCGCGGAGGCGATCCTACGCGTCGACCCATGACGCGACAGCACCGCAGCATCCTCGTCACCGGCGCCACCTCCGGCATCGGGCGCAGCTTGGCGCTGGCCTACGCCGCACCCGGCGTACGCCTCGCCCTGCTCGGGCGGGACAGGGCGCGGCTCGACGAGGTCGCGGCCCGCGCCAGGGCTGCGGGGGCAGAGGTCGAGGCCGCCACCGTCGACGTGCGCGACCGTCTCGCGATGGCGGCGTGGATCGGCCAAGCCGACGCGGCGCAACCCTTCGATCTCGCCATCGCCAACGCCGGCATCACCACGGGGCTCGGCCCCGACGACCTCGCCGAGGAGCCCGAGGCGGTGCGCGCGATCCTCGCCACCAACCTCGTCGGGGTGTTGAACACGGTCGAGCCGCTGGTCGCGCCGATGTGCGCGCGGGGAGAGGGACAGCTCGCGATGGTCGGCTCGATCGCCGGGCTGCACGGCCTGCCGTATTCGCCGGCCTATTGCATCACCAAGGCAGGCGTCCACGCCTATGCCGAGTCGATCCGGGCGCGGCTGGAGCGGCGCGGCGTCCTCGTCAGCCTCATCGTGGCCGGCTACGTCAAGACGCCGCTCAACGATTCCATCACGGCGATGAAGCCCGGCGAGATCACCGGCGACCAGGCGGCGGCGCTGATCAAGCGGCGGCTCGCCAAGGGGCACGCCACCATCGCCTTCCCCTATCCCCTCTACGCCCTGGCGCGGCTGGGACGGCTGCTGCCGGCGCGGCTCTACGACCGCATCATGCTCGGCGTCACCGCGAGCGTGCCCAGGACGCGGGAGCGGGTCTGAGCGCCGCGGGAGCGGGTCTGGCGCACCGGATGCGAGCGGCCAAAATCCGCCCGCTTTCCCCGCCAGGGTCCCGGCACCTCTCCGACTTGCGCCCCTCCTTTCCCCCCGATCGGCCGGACAAGCCTTCGATGATCCCCCGCTTCCTCCTCGCCGCCCTCGGCCTCGCCCTTCCCTCGCTCCTCGTGATCCCTCTCGCGGCGCAGGACTATGACCGTCCGCCGCCGGGCTTCGGCGATGACGCCGGCCCCTACGACCGCGCTCCATCCCGCGACCGGTCCGATCCCAACGATGCCGGCGCGCTCAGCGTGCGGGTGAGCCGTATGGAGAGCCGCATCCGCGAGCTGACCGGTCAGATCGAGGAGCTGCAGAACGCGAACCGCAAGCTCGTCGAGCAGCTGCAGAAGGTCCAGGGC
>CALMRL010000615.1 GCA_937873345.1 uncultured Beijerinckiaceae bacterium
TGCTGAGGGTGTCGCGCCCGGCCTGGGCTCCGCGGCCAGGCGATCGCTGGCGGGAGGTCGCCGGCATGGAGGAGGCGGCCGACGCGCTGGGCGAGGTGCCGGTCAACGTCTTCCTCACCGTGGGCCGGCTGCAGCTCGCCGCCTTCGTTCGCGCGCCGTGACGAAACGGGCGTGCGGCCCCTTCGCCGTGGAGGACGAGATGACGCTGATGCGCGGGCACGCCATCGACGTCCTGGTGACGAAGAACAGCGGCGGCGCGGCCTCCGCGGCGAAGATCGAGGCGACGCGGCGGCTGGGGATCGCCATGCTGCTGGTCGGGCGACCCGAGCCCGAGAACGACGCGCTCGACGTCGAGGCGGCGGTGGCGGCGATCCTCGCTCACGGCGCGGCATTCCGCGGCGTGTAGAGGAACGGCCGCCCGCGCTCGCGGACGATCAGGCGGGTGGCGCTGGAGCCGACCAGCACCAGCGTGCTCATGTCGGCGAGGCCGGGGTCGGCATCGGCGAGCGTCGTGACCGTGATCGCCTCGTCGGGCCGGCCGACCGCGCGGGCAAAGGCGACCGGCGTCGCGCCCTCCTTGACGGCGCGCAGCACGGCGAAGGCGTCGAAGACCTGCCGCGGCCGCGCCCGCGAGGCGGGATTGTACAGCGCGATGACGAAGTCGCCGTCCGCCGCCGCGCGCAGCCGCCTCTCGATCAGCGGCCACGGCTTGAGGTTGTCGGAGAGCGAGACGGCGCAGAAGTCGTGACCCAGCGGCGCGCCGAGCCGCGCCGCGGCGGCCATCATCGCCGAGATGCCGGGGGAAACGGCGATGTCGAGGTCGCGCCAGCGAGTCGGGCCGGCCTCGACCGCCTCGAACACCGCCGCCGCCATGGCGAAGACGCCGGGATCGCCGCCCGACACCACGGCGACTTGGGCGCCGCCGGCAGCAAGGTCGAGCGCCGCACGGGCGCGATCCAGCTCGACACGGTTGTCGCTGGCGTGGATGCGCTGGCCGGGGCGGGTCTCGAGGCGCGCGAGGTAGGGGCCGTAGCCGACGAGGTCGGTTGCCTCGTCGAGCATCGCCGAGGCTTCCGGCGTGACCCAGCGGGGATCGCCGGGACCGAGGCCCAGGATGCGGAGCGAGCCCGTCACGCCGCGATCCCCTTCAGCAACGCCGCGGCATCGACGAGCGTCAAGCCGCGGCGTACGGGCTCGTCGCCGGGCCGACCGTCGCGCACGAGATCGTAGGCGCCGTCATGCCCGACCAGGGTGACCGCCGCGGCGGCGGGGTGCGCGCAGCCCTTGGCGCAGCCGGAGACGTGCAGGGCGATCCCGGCGGGGACGAGCGGGGCC
>CALMRL010000616.1 GCA_937873345.1 uncultured Beijerinckiaceae bacterium
GGCGGTGGCGACGCCGCGCTCAATCGCGGAAGCCCCCAGCTCCGGCATCACGCGGCGCAGCGCGGCGATCGCGGCGGCGGCGTTGTTGTGCTGGTGGCGGCCGGGCAAGCGCGGCAGCGGCAGGTCGAGCAGGCCGTCGTTGTCCTCGAACAGCAGGCGCCCGTGCTCCTCGCGCACGAAGAAGTCGCGCTCGGCGACGAGCGTCGGCGCGCCGGCGCGGAACGCCTCGCGCTCCAGCGTGGCCCCCGCCTCATCGTGGGCTTGCCAAGCGATCACGGCCGGGCGGCCGCGCTTGAAGATGCCGGCCTTCTCCCGCGCGATGCCGGCGATGCTGTCGCCGAGGAACTCGACGTGGTCGGTCGAGATCGCCGTGACGACCGTCGCCAGCGGCGCGGCGACGACGTTGGTGGCGTCGAAGCGGCCGCCGAGCCCGACCTCAAGCAGCAGCACGTCGGCGGGATGCTCGGCGAACAGGTGGAAGGCGGCGGCGGTGGTCATCTCGAAGACGGTGATCGGCGCGCCGGCGTTGCGCCGCTCGCAGTGCTCCAGCGCCAGCAGCAGGGCGTCCTCATCGACGAGCCTGCCACCGCCGGGCGCGGCGAGGCGGATGCGCTCGTGGAAGCGGACGAGGTGGGGCGAGGTGTAGGCGTGCACCCGCCGGCCCGCCGCCTCCAGCATCGCGCGCAGGAAGGCGACGGTGGAGCCCTTGCCGTTGGTGCCGCCGACATGGATCACCGGCGGCAACCGGTCCTGCGGGCGGCCGAGCGCGTCGAGCAGCACGAGGATGCGATCGAGCGACAGGTCGATGCGCTTGGGATGCAGGCCGGCGAGGCGCTCCAGCGCCGCGTCGGAGCCGGCGGCCGGCTTGAGCTTCATCGCGCCGGTTCTCGAAGTTGATCGCAAGCGGTCTCCTCCCCTGCGCGGGGCAGCGAAGCGGGGGAGGAGAAGCCAGCGCCCGACAGCGCGTGGGACACCCTCACGCCGCCGCCGGCCTGTGCATCAGCACCGAGCACAGCCTCGCCAGCGTCGGGCGCATCTCCTTGCGCGCCACCACCATGTCGACCATGCCGTGCTCGCGCAGGTATTCCGCGCGCTGGAAGCCGGGCGGCAGCTTCTCGCGGATCGTCTGCTCGATCACGCGCGCGCCGGCGAAGCCGATCACCGCGCCGGGCTCGGCGATGTGGACGTCGCCGAGCATCGCGTAGGACGCGGTGACGCCGCCCGTCGTCGGGTTGGTCAGCACCACGACGTAGGGCAGCTTGGCGGCGCGCAGCCGCTGCACCAGCAGCGTGGTGCGCGGCATCTGCATCAGCGAGAAGATGCCCTCCTGCATCCGCGCGCCGCCCGAGGCCGTGAAGATGATGAACGGCACGTGGCGGTCGATCGCCGCGGTCATGCCGGTGATGATCGCCTCGCCCGCGGCCAGTCCCAGCGAGCCGCCCATGAACTCGAAGTTCTGCACGGCGACGACCACCTCGACACCTTCGATCGTCCCGGCGGCGAGCCGCACCGCGTCGGGCGAAGCCGTCTTGGCGCGGTACTCCTTAAGGCGGTCGGCATATCTCTTGACGTCGCGGAACTTGAGGGGATCGTGCGGTACCTCGGGCGTCGCCAGCTCTTCGTAGCGCGCCTCGTCGAACAGCGCGTCGAGCCGCTGCTTCACCGGCATCCGCATGTGGTAGCCCGACGAGGGCACGACGTGGAGGTTGTGTTCGAGGTCCTTGTGGAACACCAGCTCGCCGCTGTCCGGGCACTTGACCCACAGGTTCTCCGGCGTCTCGCGGCGCAGGAACGAGCGGATCTTCGGCGGGACGACGTTGGAGATCCAGTTCATGAAAGCGGTGCGGTCCCGGCGATGCCGGCAAGGGGTGCCGGGCGGTGCGGAGTTCTAGATGGAACGGGCGACGATCGCCAGTTCCGGCAGCGTCCTGCGGCGCTCAGGCGAAGGGCGTGCGCGCCAGCGCGTCGCGCAGCTCCGGCTGCATCGCCGACGGCGAGGCGGTGAGCACGCCGTGGATCGGCTCGCGCTGGTTGTAGAGGAGCGGCCGGCCGTCGAGACCGGCGAGCAGCCCGCCGGCCTCCTGCAGCACGAGGTCGGCGGCGGCGATGTCCCAGTCGTGGCAGTCCCGCGCGGTGAAGCCGGCGGAATAGACGCCCGACGCGACCCATGCGACGCGCAGCGCCAGGGAGGCGATCTTCGGCTTGTAGTCGAACTCGAGGCCTGCCGCGCGCAACGCCTTGCTGAGATTGCCGGGGCAGGTCACGGCCATGCCGCTGTGCGGCGCCGGCGCAGCGTCGACGTGAAGCGGCTCACCGTTGAGCCAGGCCCCCGCGCCGGCCGCCGCGGTGTAGGTCTGGCCGAGTGCCGGCGCATGCACCACGCTCAGCACCGGGCGCCCCGCTTCGCAGAGCGCGATGGCCACGCACCAGTGCTCGTCGCCGCGCGCGAAGCCGCGGGTGCCGTCTATGGGATCGACGATGATGACGCGCTTCGCGCCGAGCCGGGAGGGATCGTCGGCGCTCTCCTCCGACAGCCAAGCGGCGCCGGGCCACAGCGCCTTCAGCCGCTCCTCCAGGAAGGCGTTGACCGCCATGTCGGCTTCTGTGACGGGCGAACCATCGCCCTTCCATCGCACGTCGGCGCTTGTCTTGCCGCCGCGGTCGTAGAAGCCGAGCGCGATGTCGCCGGCTTCTCGACCGAGGGCGACGAGGCGTGCGAGAAGGGCGTGCCGGGACTCGGTCGAGCCGCTCATGCCTCCGGCAAGCCTGCCAGTCCCGCCTTCGCGACCACGCCGTCCTGCTGCGAGGTGAGGCCGGAGATGCCGATCGCGCCGACGATCGCGCCGCGATAGGTGATCGGCAGGCCGCCCTCGACCGTGGTGGCGCCGGGCAGCGTCATCATGCCGAGGCGACCGTCGGCGACCGCCTTTTCGAGCAGCACCGAAGGCCGCTTGAACATCACGGCGGTGCGCGCCTTCTCCGGCGCCACGG
>CALMRL010000617.1 GCA_937873345.1 uncultured Beijerinckiaceae bacterium
CAGGCCCGGCCGGTCGAGCCCGATGCGGATGGCGCGCCAGCCCAGCGCCGGGTTCTCCTCCTCGATCCGCTCCATGTAGGGCAGCACCTTGTCCGAGCCGATGTCGAGGGTGCGGATGGTGACCGGCTTGCCGTTCGCCGCGGCGAAGATCGAGCGGTACAGCGCCTCCTGCTCGCGCATCCGCGGGAAGCGGTGCGCCACCATGAATTGTATCTCGGTGCGGAACAGGCCAACCGAGAGCGCGCCGGTCTCGTCGAGGTGCTGCAGGTCGACGGTGAGGCCGGCGTTGAGGTGCAGCCCGACCGTGACGCCGTCGCGGGTGCGGCAGGGCAGGTCGCGCAGCGCCCGGTACTGCTCCTGCCGCCGGGCGCGGAAGCGCGCCTTCTCGCCGTAGGAGGTCGCGACGTCGGGGGTCGGGCGGATGTGCACGTCGCCGGTCGAGCCGTCGACGATCACCGCGTCGCCCTGCTCGGCGAGGTTGATGACGTTGGGAACGTTGCCCACCGCCGGGATGCCGAGCGCGCGGGCGACGATGGCGACGTGGCTCTGCCCGCCGCCGTCCTCCAGCACCAGGGCGCGCAGCCTTGTGCGGTCGTAGTCGAGCAGCGCCGCCGGTCCCATCGAGCGGGCGATCAGCACGGCGTTGTCGGGGAGCGCCCCGGGGTCGGCGACCATCGAGCGGCCGACGAGCTGGTGCAGCAGCCGGTTGGCGAGGTCGTCGAGGTCGTGCAGGCGCTCGCGCAGGTAGGGGTCGGTCTGCCGCTGCATCTTGGCGCGGGCGTCGTTCTGCACCCGCTCCACCGCCGCCTCGGCGGTGAGGCCGCCCGACACCGCCTCGCGCAGGCGCCGCAGCCAGCCGCGGTCGTGGGCGATGGCGCGGAAGGTTTCCATGATGTCGGACGCCTCGCCGGCGGCGGCGCCGATGCTCTGGCCGCGCACCACCAGCCGGTCGATCGACAGGCGCATCGCCTCCACCGCGGCGTCGAGGCGCCTCAGCTCGCCCGCGACGTCCTCGGCGACGATGCGCTGCACCACGATGCGCGGCTCGTGCAGCACCGCGTGGCCGAGGCCGATGCCGTCGGTGATCGGCGTGCCGGCGAGCGACAGCGGGCGCCGCGTCGCGAGGGCGCCGGCGGCGTCGGCGAGCGACTGCAGCTCGCCCGACGCGATCATCTCGGCGAGCAGCATCGCGGTCGTCTGCAGGACCTCGACCTCCTCGTCGTTGTACAGGCGCCGCGCCTTGTTCTGCACCACCAGCACGCCGAGCGTGTTGCCGCCGCGCAGGATCGGCACGCCGAGGAATGAGGAGTAGGCCTCCTCCCCCGTTTCCGGGCGGTACGAGAAGGAGGGGTGCTGCTGGGCATCCGCCAGCGCCAGGCTCTCGGCGGTCTGCGCGATCAGGCCGACGAGCCCCTCGTCGGCGCGCATCGCGGTGAGGTGCACCGCCTCGCGGTTCAGCCCCTCGGTGGCGTAGAGTTCGAGCTGGGCGTCGGCGCGCAGCACGTAGACCGAGCACACCTCGGCCACCATGTTGGCGGCGATGTGGACGACGATGCGGTCGAGGCGCACCTGCGCGCTGACCGGCTCCGCCATCACCTCGCGAAGCCGGCGAAGCAGCAGACGGGGGCCGCCGTGAGCGCTCTGCATGGCCGGGACGGGGTCGCTCCGAACGCGCGGGGTGCGGGCGGGGCGCCATTGCCCCGCGCGGGATTGAGCGCCCCGCGCGGAGGCGGGCCGTGTCGCTGCGGCTCGTATACAGGCCGGCTCGGCGGCGCGGCAAGCCCGTCCCTCGACGGGCGGTCGCACCGTCCGCTCCCGTGCCGAAGGTCGGATGGGTGGAATGGCGTCCCGGCAGGGGGCGGCGGGCCGTTCGGC
>CALMRL010000618.1 GCA_937873345.1 uncultured Beijerinckiaceae bacterium
GGTTCGCACGCTGCCAGGAGCGCCTCTAAAAAAGCTTAGCAATAGGATGGGTTTTGATGGTGCCGCATGAGGGATTCGAACCCCCGACCCCGTCATTACGAAAAAGGTAGGGGCAGGGATCATAAGTGATTGGGAAGCATCATAGCATCTGTAATCGTTGACTCTTTTCGCCGACCTCCTCATTCTGAGCAGCGCACGGGATCATTGGGAAGCAAGACGCTGCTTCCCAGCCGCTTCCCATGTGCTTCCCAAGAGGCGCCAAGTGAGATTGACGAAGGCGACGGTTGCCAAGCTCGCCCTACCGCCCGGCAAAGCCGAGGCGATCTTCTTCGATGACGACATGCCGGGATTCGGCATCCGCATCAGAGCCGGCGGCAAGAAGACGTGGGTCGCGCAATATCGCTTCGGAGCGAAGCAGCGACGGATTAGCCTCGGCTCTCCCGCAACGCTACCGGCGGAACAAGCCCGCGCCGAGGCGGCAAAGCTGCTGTCCGCTGTCACCTTAGGCAGCGACCCGCAAACCACGAAGCAGGAGGCACGGCAACGGGCGGCTGTCACCTTCGGATCGCTCGTGCCCCTCTACCTCGCCCACGCGGAGAGCCGGCAGAAGGCCGCCTATCACGCCGACGTCGGTCGCTATCTCAAGACGCATTGGGCTCCGCTCTTCGACGTACCGATCGACAAGGTGTCCCGTGCGCTCGTCGCGAAGAACCTCGGCGACCTGAGACAGAGCCGTGGCGCCTATTCGGCCGATCGGGCGCGCGCGAACCTATCGGGGTTCTTCGGCTGGGCCATCGGCGAAGGGCTGGCGACGGAGAACCCAGTCGTCGGCACAAATCGGCCTGTTGACGCTGTCTCGCGCGACCGCGTGCTAGCTGATGAAGAGGTCAGGATCATATGGCGAGCGCTGCCGGGCGGCGCATTTGGTTCGATCGTCAAGCTTCTTATCTTGACCGGCTGCCGCCGCGACGAGGTTGCGGGCATGGCATGCCGCGAGCGCCAGGATGCGCTTTGGATCATCCCGGCCGAGCGAACGAAGAACAGCCGACCGCACGAGGTGCCGCTGTCGCCATTGGCGCTCGCGATCCTTGACGCAGTGCCGCGGCAGGCCGGGCGCGAGAATGTCTTCGGCACCGGGGCAGCCGGCTTCAGTGGGTGGTCGAAATCGAAAGCTCGGCTCGACGAGAGGATCGCCGCGGCCCTCGGCCACGAACTGCCTGGCTGGCGGCTTCATGACCTCCGTCGAACCGCGGCGACACGCATGGCTGATCTCGGCGTGGCACCTCACGTCGTCGAGGCCGTCCTGAATCATGTCAGCGGCCACCGAGCCGGCGTGGCGGGCATCTACAATCGCGCCGCGTACCGCGAGGAAAAGCGCACTGCCCTTGCATTGTGGGCGGCGCACGTAGCGGCTCTTGTCGAGGATCGTGCATGACGCCCGCCGGCTTCCTTGATTTCGGACCCGTGCTGGCAAGGGCGGCCGAGATGATGCACCCCGAAGCATGGCGGGACGCCCGGCCGCAGGAGCGTTACGTGCTTTTACGTGCGGATGACGTCGGGAAGTTCGAAACGACCCTGGCGACAAAGGCAGGGACGGTCGCGCATGTAGCTTATGAAGAACTGCGTCCTCTGCTCGCTGCCGGGACGCTGCCCGCGAAGCTAAGGACGCGGGCCGGGGCGCCGCAATCTATCGTCGCCGAGTCGTGGCATGCGACGGCAGCCGATCGGGTCCTCGATGTAATTGCTGGACGGGTGCCGTTCGTGCTGTCGAACAACACGACTGAGTCAGGCCCGGTGCTAATTGGCGAGGGCGACCTCGGCGCTGTGCTCGTAGGTAAGGCGGCCCCGAGCTTAGCGCGGGAGGTTCAAGCCGAAGTCTCATCGCCTCGACACGAGCGAGCCGCGGTAAAGCGGGGTCGCCCGCCGAATCCTGACGGCGACGCATTTTGGATAGAAGCGTGCCGCTACGTCTATATAGGCGGGCTCACAGCTCCCCTCTCCGGCTTCGTGAGGGTGATGGCTGATTGGGCGGCGAGCAACATGGCCGCGCCCTACGATGAGCAAACAATTCGGAAGAAGCTTGCAGGGCTGGTACGCGCACTGAACCGCCCCGACCCAACTTAATCCCATTAAACCCATTGCAACGGGCGCTCGCGATCCCTTCCGCGTACCTTTGCTTCCACACCGCACGTCGCGGCCGGAGCAATAGAAATGATCCCGATCCCGCAGGAGCTATCGCGCAATCGTGTGCTCGATAGCCGGCAGGCCGCCGAGATGTGTGGCTTCTCGCTTCCTCACTTTCGGCGCCTATACCGCAACGGTCGAGTGCCGAAACCTATTCAGCTTGGCGAGCGGAAGCTCGGATGGCAGGCTGGCACGCTGATCGACTTTCTCGACGAGAAGCGCGCGTCGTGAATGTTGCATTCTTCAAGATCGAGAAGCCTTATCGCCAGGCGAATGCTTTGTATTCACAGCCGCATCCTGTTCGCATGGCTCGAAGGCAACCCGAAACGCTTCCGATTTGGGGTTGCTCGGCAGACGTTTGCCAGTGGCGCGGTGTATATAGATAGTTGTTTGCTTCCCGCCTCGGCCCTGCTTCGTGACCGTCGCCACGCCGTTGCGGATCGCTTCATCCTGGCGCGACTCGGCAGCTTTGCGGGCAAGGCGCTTCCTCTTGTAGGCTTCCAAGGAGTCTTCTTCAGGCTCGGGAGCGACCGGCGTTGGCGCGATCAGCTTTCCGAGCTTGGAAAGGTCGTCGAGCGCCGCGTCGATCGCGCGCCGGTCAAAACGAGCCATCCCAGGCACATAACCGGGAAGGTTGCCGGCCTTGCGGTGCCGATCATAGCCAGGCTGCGTAAGGCCGCAGTAGGCGGCGGCTTCCGCCTTCGTGAGGAGCCTCGCTTCGATCGGGGCGAGAACCACCGGAGGCTTTGCAGAGGTCATAGACGTATAGAACGCGCATGGCGGTGTAAGTCAAGAATGGACGATGTTGCCCTGATGGGGACGAGTGCCACTTAGACAATGTTTAGAGCAACGGATATCCGTCGGAACTGACGGATATCCGTTGGATGCTTCAGGCCAACGAACGCGCGCTGTGGCTTTGCTGCCATAGGTTGATCGACGCATAAAAAAGAAGCCCCGACCGCTTGCGCGAATCGGAGCTTTGAAGAAAATGAGGACGGACCCTGAGAAGTCCCGAGATGGTCCCTTGCCGGGGATGGCATCTCTTCGCTGTAGGGGCGTGCGCTGCGGCTTGCCGGCCGAAGTGTCGCCGATTTTGACCACGCCCATGGCCGTGGGCGGGACCGGTATACTTATGCCGGGAATGCCGCGGCACCGTCAAGCGCAAGCTTTGGCGGCGATACAAGAGCCTTTGGGTAAAGGCCGCGGCGCACGTACCTACGGACGTGTTCTCAGGTTCCCGGCGCTCGTGCCGATCCGCGGGCCTCCGCGCTATGCGCGGCGCCAAGGGGATTCAGAATGACCACGTCGACCGCTATCGAGAGCCATATGCGCGCTACTCGCGCGCTCCTCCCTGACACCATCGCCGGCGACGGTAACGATTCTGCGCTCGGGGATCGGCTTGTAACGGAGGGGCGGGCCGAGGCTCCTGGCTACTACGGCTCCCCGCAACACGCCGCTGACTTGGCGCGTCTAATCGAGAGGGACAATTTCGGCGAAGACTGGGACGGCATTCACCTAGGGCCGTCTGACGCCCGCCTCTGTGTCGCGTACCTGCGCCGCGCCTTGTGATCTCGGCCGACGGCTGCGCGCCCTCGCGCGCATGACGGCCCTGCCGCGCGATCCTGATCGAGCGGCCGGCGGCGCGACGCCGGTCGCTGTTCCCGAGCGCGCATAAGGCGACTCGATCTGACTGTTCCCGAATATATGCGCTCCCGCACTCTCACGTCGGACACTGACGGACGTGTCCGCACAATATGAGGCAGGTATGACCCGCGTCTATCGTATCGCCGAACTCGTCAAACCGGCCGGAAAGATTTCACGCAGCGCGCTCTACGCGCATGCCGCAGCAGGCCGGATCGTGCTCCGCAAGGTCGGCGGCGTGACTGTCGTGACCGAGAGCGAATGGCGGAAATACATTGAGGGCGAACCTCTAATCCACAAGGCGGCATCCGCCGCCTGATCCGAAGATGACGGCCCCCGGAGGGAAGCCGGGGGCTCGTCTTAGCGTTAGGACATCGAATGAGTACGCGTAACGAGTGTTTCGAAGAAGGTAGATGCGGTAGCCCTTTAAGAAGGGTGCGCCGCTGGACGGGTGATCCCCGCGCCGACGTGATGCTCGACGATCTTGCGCGCGCCGCGCCGGGCGCCGAGCGGCTGGAACTCGCGCGGAGGCTCCACGAACGGCTTGGAGCCGCCTGCACGGAGTACCCGATGTACACGCCAGCTCGCGCGTACCCGGCCATGGACCATGTCCTCGCTTTGCTCGGGGAGAGCGACGACGGGGAGGTGTCCGACGATCTCTTCGAGAGGTTTCGGCAGGCGCAGCGCCAGCGCGGCGAAGAGCTTGACGGCCTCGCGCTGGCGATCGAAGTCGCTGACCTTGAAGAGTTGGCGGCGCGTGAAAACGGCGCCATGCTCTTGTCGGGAATGCGGTTGCCGGATGCTGCGGAAGCACTTGGTCGCCACACCGAACTGTCTGTCGACGAGATCGTCTCGCGCTTGCTTCGTTTCGAGGTTGATCCCGACGAAGTTGCAGAGTGGCGGCTGAAGGATGAGGCCGCAAGGGGCCGTCGCTATCGGGATACCTGGCGCTATGACACGAACAGTGCCATCGCCGAACAGCTTGCCTCGGGCATACCTTTCGAGAGCTACGAGGTTAACGTCGAGCAGTGGTCGCCGTCGCCGGTTGATTACTATCGTGAACTGGCCCGGCAAGAAGAGGCAGCTCGCGCCAAGGCCGACAAAGCGACCGTGAAGGCGGCCGAGGCGATGGTCCGCGCAGGTTGCCAGGACCGCCGGCCCCTTCTTGCAATCGCACGAAAGACGGCGCGCGACACGCTCGCCTCACCGATCAGCGTCGGCGACCTCCGGGACCGGCTCATGAAGGCGCGCGGCGATGGCGAGCACGACGACGTCGCTCGCGTCGTCGAAGTCTCGATCGAGGTCGCACGCGAGTATCGCGACAAGCCCTTCGATGACGCCGCTGTGGCTGAACGTGTCGACGATATCCTCGCCCGAATCGATGGGGTTATGGTGAGGCCGGATCAAGCCACCGCGTTCGCCGCACCGCGTTCGGCGCACCCGCCGGTCGTGGTCCCTGCCGCCGTCACGGCTGCGGCGGTCGGCGACGATCTCGCACCGGCTGCCGGCCCGCGCGAAGTCGCCATCCCGGTCGATGCCGTCAGGCCCGCCGTGGCCAGCAAGCCGATCTCGCTCGGCCGCCAGCGCGAAGCCGAAATGGACGCATTGACCCACGTCTCCGGCCTCGTCGGCGAGTTGGTCGACTGGATTACTGCTACCTCGATGAAACCAAATAGAACGCTCGCATTCGCAGGCGCGCTTGCAGTTGTCGGCACGCTCGCCGGTCGAAACTATGAAACCGAAACAAGCCTCCGAACGAATATATACACCATTGGTCTCGCGCCGTCTGCGTTTGGTAAAGATCACGTTCGATCCTGCTTCAATATTCTTATAGAACGCGCTTGTTGCGGAGAATGGTTGGGCGGCGACGAGATTGCGTCTGGGACGGGCATGCGACGTCGCGTGGAGGCTCATCCGGCAATGCTCTATATCATCGACGAGTTCGGCGAATTGATGCGCAAGATGGGGGACGCGCGCTCCGCTCATCATGTTCAGATTCGAGGTCTTCTTCTGCGTTTATTTGAAGCTGCTAGCGATGTCATTCGTGGCGCTGACTATGCTGGCGAAGCAGCTAAGACAATCCATAATCCAAACGTAAGCGTCTTTGGACTGTCCAATCCTGATAGTTACTGGCAGTCATGCCAGGGCCTCGGAGCAGTCGACGGTTTGATGGCGCGTTTTCTGACCTTTGCAGTTGGCGACACTTTTGCGCCGAGCGCCCGGCCAACAAAGAAGAAGAATGATCCGCCGCAAACTCTTATCGACGGCCTTCGCGGCCTGACCCGCAGCCGGGTCGGGGGCAATATGAACGGTCGGCTCGCGGATGGGTCAACGGCGAGCAAGGCGCTCACGGTCCCGTTCGCTGTCGGCGCCGAAGACGCCTTCTTCAACGCAAAGGAGCAATGGGAGAAAGCGGCATATGCGAAGCGCGGACGTCCCGAGGAGTCGATCTATGGCCGCGTCGTGGGGAACGGGCTCAAGATCGCGCTTATTCTGGCGATTGGCGTCGATCCCGACGGGCCGGTGATAACAACCGATCTCTTCAACCATGGCCTCCGCATTTCGCAGCTCTGCGCGGAAACGACATTGCGCGAGATCAGCGGCAGGCTTGCCGATAATGACCGCCAGCGTGAACATGTCGACGTCAAACGCTGGATCGCCGAAGCGGGATGGGCGGGCATCGGGCGGCGGGAGCTGCTGAAGCGGGTCAACGGCCGCTTCGCCGAGCGCCGCTTCGACGAAATCATTAAACAGCTCGTCGAGGGCTCTCAGGAGGTCGTCAGCATCCTGCGCGCGACCAAAGGCCGGCCGGCGAACCGTTACGTTGCGGTGGAGCACCTTGGAGCCGACGAGGTGGCCTGAGGGGTCCGACCTTTTGCAGAGACTTCCGCAAAACTTCGGCGGAAGTTCCGCTTAAGGATCAAGCTTTTGACCCTTTTGCACCTTTTTAGATGTAGAGAGAGTTTGGATGGGTATATCTCATGTTTTTTAAAATCATCGGATATTCCCATCCCAACTGAGTCTAGAGGTTCAAAAGTCGCAAAAGGTATTGGGTTGTAGGAGAATAGATTGAGTCAACTTCAGGCTGTTGCCGATCATGTCGAGAGCTTGAAGGCGAAAATGCCCGCCGACGGCATGACGGCGGCGGCATTCGAAGCCTTCGCGCTCGGCGCCGTGCCGCCGACGGAGATAGGACGGGCGATCAGATACCTGCATAATCGAGGCACGGTCCACGTCAGCCGCGCCCGCGGGCGGGTGCGCGTCTTCGCGGAACGACCTACCGAAGGTGATGGAAGCCGGGCTCGCCGCGATCGGGCCGACGTGGCGTTGGCGTCGATAGTTGGCCATTTCCGGCGGCTCGGCGAGGCACTTGCGGCGCGAGACGCTGCGAAGGCTTGTGGTGACGCTGTGAAGGCCAACGAAGCTCGCGACGACCTCGACACGACTGCGGCATGCATCGTCGCGCTTGTTTCGAAGCACGAGGCCAGGGGAGTGCCGCCGACTCTCCTTCGACAGGCGATGGCGGCGACCTTTGCCCCCGGCGCCTTGAAGTTCCTGACGGGCTTCGAACCGGCGTTGGCGGTCGACGCGAATCGTACCCTGGCGCTTGCGAATGATGATCGCAGCCGGATCGCTAATGGGCTTGATGACGTCGCGAAGGTTCGTGCGCTCGTTGGCAAAGCACAGCGACATGGCTTGACGAAGAGCGCGCTGCAACAAGCGATCCGACCGAAGCTCGCTGCTGATGCGCTCGCTGTCATCCTTATTAACCTCGCTGAAGATGGTGCGATTGAAGCTCGACAGGTTCGCGTGCGAGGCACTGTGTTCGCGACGCGCTACTTCGGGACAGGAATGCTCGACGCGTGACGTTGCGGCCAGCGCTGATCGTCAAGGCGTGGCCGACAGGCGCGATGCCGTCGGGAGGGGTGCCCCGACACGGGAGGGGGCGAGCTGCCGCGGGAG
>CALMRL010000619.1 GCA_937873345.1 uncultured Beijerinckiaceae bacterium
CGCGCTGCCCGCGCTCGCGCAGCACCGGGCGTTCGGCCGGCGCGCAGCCCGTCACCGCGGCGATGACGGGGCCGCTCAAGCCGCCACCCCTGCCGGGGCGCGCTCGTCCGCCGCCTGCAGCCGCGCGGCGCGCAGCTTCAGGATGAACTGCGCGGCGTTGACGACGTAGGACGCGTAGGCGGCGAGCGCCAGCAGCATCAGCGCATAGTGGTCGAGCGCGCCGGTGAACGACGCGGCGAGATAGGCGGTGTGCAGCGCCAGCACCAGCATCGAGAACACGTCCTCCCAGAAGAAGGCGGGCGCGAACAGGTAGCGCCCGAACACCACCTTCTCCCAGATCGAGCCGGTGACCATGATGGCGTAGAGCGCCAGCGTCTTCGCGACCACCGAGGCCGTGGCCGCGGCGAAGCCCTGGCCGGTGACGAGGAAGCGCAGCACCAGGGCGAGGCTGACCAGGAAGACGAGGAACTGCAGCGGCGCAAGCACACCCTGCACCAGGGTCCAGCGGGTCGCGTCGCGTCGGCGGCGCTGCTCCGGCGTGTAGAGAGCCAAGCGCTTCGCGGCGACGCTGACGTGCGGCGGCCGGCTGTTCGGCTCGATTGACAAAGCGAGGCGAGGCTGCCCCGATGCGGAATGGTTGCCCAAGGTCACGGCGCTCACGGGCCCCGCGGTCGGACGACCGGCTGCGGGGCGATCGGCGTTTCGGTCGTCATCGCGGCTGCCCTCCCGACCGGCCCTGCGGAGCGCCTCCGTCCGGCCATCGGCCGAAGCGGCGGCGGGCGACGCCTTCGGGCGTCTTCGCCCTTCGCAACAAGGCTGCGCGATGCGGCCCCGCGTGACGATCGGACGGTAGGCTTGCCCGATCGGAGTGTCAATCGGACTTGACGTCAAACACGCTTGACGACACCTCGACGAATGTCCAAGCTTGCGGGGAACAGCTGGATGAAGATCGACATGCTGCGTTTGGCCGCCGAGAGCGAGGGAGTTCGGACGGAAGGCTTCGCCGGCGGCGAAATGGCCGAGCCTCTTCTCGTCCGTACCCGCTCCATCCGTCCTTCGGCCTGTGCGCCGCTCCCACCATCGCCCCTCGTCGCCTGGCCGATCGACCTGCGCGCCCTGGTGATGCGCGCCGTCGTGCCTCGTCTCGCCGAGAACCTGAGGGACCGTTCGCCGACTCGCACGGGGCGGCCGGCCTCCGCGCGTATCCCGGCCGTCGCGCCGCGTCCCGCGCCCGACCGGGGATGCGAGCAGATCGTCGGCGAGCTGGTCGACATCCTGCTGCGCGACGATCTCGCTGGCGCCTGCCGCGCCGTCGAGGTGGCTCGCGCTTGCGGTCGCCCGCTGGAGCGCATCTATCTCGACCTGCTGGCGCCGGCGGCCGCCGCCGTCAGCCGCCTGGTCGCCGCCGACGACTGCTCCGCGGCCGAGGGGGTCCTGGCCTTCTGCACGCTGCAGCTGCTGCTTCGCCGATATGCCACCGACTTCTACCAGGAAGGGAAAGCCGCGCAGCAGGGTTCCCTCGCGGGTTCGCGGGCGCTCCTCGTCTCGACGCGGGAGGCGGGCGGCCTTCCGACCTTCGGCCTGCTGCTTGCCGCCGACTTCCTGCGCCGCGCGGGGTGGGAGCCCTGGACCGAGCACTCGCTCCGCTCCGCCTCGCTGCGGGAGACAGTGCGCAGCCAATGGTTCGATCTGGTCCAGGTGCTCGCCGATGACGGCCATCGCGATGAGGCCCTGATCGAGGGCGAGATGCGGGAGATCGCCGCCGGCATCCGCGCGATCCGGCGGGACGGCAGCAACGGCGACGTCGTCGTCATCGCCTGCGGGTCGCTCTTCGCGCACAACCCCGACCTGGTGAGCCAGGTGGGCGCCGACCATGGCGGGTCCGACCCGCTGTCCGCCATGGCGCATCTCGATCGGCTTTCCCGTCAGACATCTTGCAAGCAGATGGATCGGCGGCGGCCCCTGTCCTGAGCATCCGGTCGACGGGTCAGGGACGGGGGTCGCGGCCAACCGACTGCGCACCGGAGCTTCGAGCAGAGGGTGACGCCGTTCCATGCCCCACAGGACGCCATCGGCGCCCTCGACGCCGCTTCGGCGGCGACCCTGGCCGCCGGAGCCTCCGACCTCGCCCTGGTGCTCGATCGTGACGGCTCGATCCGCGACGTCGCGGTGCAGGCGCACGACCTCGCCGGCGAGATCGCGGGCTACGGCGACTGGCTCGGCCGGCCGTGGAGCGACATCTTCCCCGCCGAGATGAGGCCGAAGGCGACGCGGATCCTCGCCGAAGCGAGCCGCGAGCGCATGTCGTCCTGGCGCCAGCTCACCCACAAGGCGGTGAACGGCGCCGACGTGTCGATGCTCTACGCGGCGCTGCGGGTCGGCGACGACGACCGCACGGTCGTGCTCGGACGCGACATGCGCGCCGTGTCCGCCCTCCAGCAGCGCCTGATCGACGCGCAGGTGGCGATGGAGCGCGACTACGCTCGACTGCGGTCGGCCGAAACGCGCTATCGCATGCTGTTCCATGCCTCCGCCGAGCCGGTGCTGGTGCTCAACGCGGGCACGGCGAAGATCGTGGAACTCAACCCGGCGGCCGAGGCCCTGCTGGACAGCGGCACGCGGCGACTCGTCGGCCGGTCGTTCGGCGATCTCGTCGCGCCCGACGGGCGGGCGCGGATTCTGCAGCATTTGGCGCAGCTGCGCGACGGCCGCGGCGGCGAGGTCGCGGTGACGCTGAGCGGCGCCGGGCGGGTCACTCTGCTCGCCTCGCCGCTGCGGCAGGATGCGGCCGGGCTGCTGCTGGTCCGCCTGCACAAGCCGGCGGCCTTGGCCGCGCTCGAACCTGCAAAGGACGGGATGGAGCCGAACAGCCTCGCCGCCTTCATCGAGGCCTCGCCCGACGCGGTGGTCGTCGTTGATGCCGATGGCCAGGTGCTCACGGCCAACCCGTCCTTCGTCGAGATGGCCGAGGTCGCCGACGTCTCCGCACTGCAGGACCGTTCGCTCGCGGACTGGTTCGGCCGCGCCGGCGTCGACTTCGACCTCGCGATGATGAACCTGCGCCAGACCGGGGCGCTACGGCTGTTCTCGACCGAGCTGCGCGGCGCCGCCGGCGGGCGGATCGCCGTCGAGGTCTCGGCGGTCGCCGTCGGCGACGCCTTCGGCTTCGCCATCCGCGACGTCGGCCGCCGCGCCGAGGTGGCGCCGCGCGCGGGACCGGAGCTGCCGCACTCGGCGGAGCAGCTGACCGAGCTGATCGGCCGGATGCCGCTCAAAGACCTCGTGCGCGAGACCACCGACGTCATCGAGAAGCTGTGCATCGAGGCGGCGCTCGATCTCACCAAGGACAATCGCGCCTCGGCGGCCGAGGTGCTCGGCCTCAGCCGGCAGAGCCTCTACGTCAAGCTGCGCCGCTTCGGCCTCGCCGACACCGGGGGCGAGGCGGGGGCGTGATC
>CALMRL010000620.1 GCA_937873345.1 uncultured Beijerinckiaceae bacterium
AAGCAACACGCACCCGTAACCTTGCCCAAAACCAGCGTATGTCCACGGGCCTTAGGAGACAGTCTTGCCGACTCACTATCGAAGTCGGTGTCGCTACGTGGGCGGCCTGCGTTCATCACTCGTGACGAGGCCCCGGACCAGCGTCCGCAACCACCGGTGACTCCGCTTCCGATCGTACACGCGCGGCCAGCTCATGCCGATGCGGATCGGGGGCGCCTCGATCGGAAGCTCCCGCCACACGATTGGCCTGATGCTGCAGAGTTCCAGCGCGATACGTCGGGCGACGACGCCGATCATCTCCGAGTCCGCGAGGATCGGCCCGGTGGCGATGTAGGGGGCCTCCAGGTGGATCGAGCGCGTCAGGCCGCGCACGGCGAGCCCCGCGTCGACGAAGCTGGTTTCCTGGCCGATCGACGACACTTGGAGATGGGCGGAGGCGGCGAAGACCCCGGCCGTGAGCGCGGCCTCGGCGGCAGGATGGCGGCGACCCATCACGGCGACGTAGCGGTCGTCCAGCAGGTAGCGGCCATCGTCCGGCTCGAGACCGGGGATCTCGCCGATCGCTAGGTCGAGCAGGCCGCGGTTCAGCAGGATGTCGAGGTCCAGCGTGCCGCTCGGCCTCATCGCAACGCGGACATGGGGGGCAGTCCGCGCGCAGGCCGTCGCAAGGGGTGCCGCGAAGACGATGGCGGCGAAGTTGTTGACCGCGATCGAGAACCTCTCCTGCGCGGATGCCGGGTCGAACTGGTCCATGGTCAACGTCGAACGCAGCTGCGCCAGCGCGAGGCGCACCGGCTCGGCCATCTCGACGGCGCGGGGCGTCGGACCCATCCCATCCGGTGAGCGGATGAAGAGTTGGTCCTTGAGCAGGTCGCGCAGGCGGTTCAAGGCATGGCTGACCGCCGGCTGGCTGAGGCCGAGCGCTTCGGCCGCCCTTGTGACGCTGCGCTCCCGCTCGATCGCTTCGAATACGGCGAGGAGGTTCAGGTCGACGCCGCGAAGGCTCAAAGATCCGTATTCATGCTTTGCATGACGCCATCATACCTATTCATTGGAAACATCGCCAGGATGTCTTTAAATCGCAGTGATCTCCGATCGAAGGTGCGTCGTGAAGCTCCTCCCCATCCTCCTCGCCATCGCCTGCGCGGGGTCCGCCGTCGCCGGGTCCGCCAGCGCCGGAGCGCAAGCCGTACCTGTGACGGCGGCGACCGCACGGGTCGGCGACGTCGCGGTTGTCCGCGAAGGACTCGGCACCGTCCAGGCGCTGAACGCCGCGACCATACGCGTGCAAGTCACCGGTGAACTCGATCAGGTCACCTTCAAGGAGGGCCAGTCCATCAAGAAGGGGCAGTTGATCGCGCAGATCGATCCCAGGCCATTCCAGGCGCAGGTCGACCAGACGGTCGCGACACTGGCGAAGGATCAAGCCCTGCTGGCTAACGCCAAGCGCGACCTCCAGCGTTACAAGACGCTCAGCGCCAACAACGCGGTGACACAGCAGCAGTACGACACGCAGGTCTCGACGGTGGAGCAGGACGAGAGCACCGCCAAGTACGACGAGGCCGCGATCGAGGCGGCGAAGATCCAGCTCGGCTTCACGACGATCACCGCGCCCTTTGACGGCGTGCTGGGCGTCAGGCTGATCGACGTCGGCAACATCGTCCACCCCAACGACGCGAATGGCCTCGTGGTGCTGACGCAGGTACAACCCATCAGCGTCATGTTCGCCCTGCCGGCGGTGGACATCCCGGTCGTCCAAGCGGCGCTGAAGCGAGGCGCGGTCCGCGCCACCGTCTACGCGTCCGACGACGCGACCCTCCTGGACGAGGGCGAGCTGATCCTCATCAACAACCAGGCCGACCCGACAAGCGGCACCGTGCAGTTGAAGGCACGGTTCCCCAACGCCCGTGACCAGCTGTGGCCCGGCACCTTCGTGAACGTTCACGTGACCGTTGACGATCGTCCCAACGGCGTCACCGTCCCGCTCGCCGCCGTGCAGCAGGGACCGGACTGCGCCTTCGTCTACGTGGTCGGTTCGGACGATGTTGCCCGTATGCGGCGCGTGCGCGTTGGCCAGTCGCGACGCGGCGAAGCCCTCATCGACGAAGGGGTGAAAGGCGGCGATCGCGTCGTCACCGACGGGTTCTACGGTCTCGCCGACGGCGCCAAGGTCGCGGTGGTGTCGGGGGAAGCGGCACACCAGGTCCAGGGCTCGACGAGCGCCAGCGCCGGGCTGCTGCCATGACCGGGCTGCTACCATGAACCTGTCCGCCGGCTTCATCCGCCGCCCGATCGCCACGGTCATGCTGATGATCGCGATCGGCGCGCTCGGCGTCGTCAGCTATGGCCGACTGCCGGTCGCCGCGCTGCCGACCGTCGACACGCCGACGATCCAGGTCACCGCTTCCCTCCCGGGCGCCGATCCGCAGACGATGGTCGCCTCCGTGGTCACGCCGCTGGAGCGGCAGTTCGGCCAGATCGCCGGCTTGAAGCAGATGACGTCGAGCGCCAGCACCGGCACGATGCAGATCACCCTGCAGTTCGCGCTTGGCCACTCCATCGACGGCGCGGCGACCGACGTGCAAACCGCGATCAACGCCGCCGCCGGCCAGCTCCCGGCGACGCTGCCTTCGCCGCCGACCTACCGCAAGGTCAATCCGGCCGACGTGCCGGTGCTGCTGATCGCGATGATGTCCAACACCCTTCCGCTGACCAAGGTGAGCGACTACGCCAGCAGCATCGTCGCGCAGAAGATCTCGCAGATGCCGGGGGTGGCGCTCGTCACTCTGGGTGGCCAGCAGAACCCGGCGATCCGGGTGCAGGTCAACCCAGCGCAGGTGTCCGCCGCAGGGCTCGACCTGGAGCAGATCCGCACCGCGCTGGGCACCGCGACGGCGGACGGCCCGAAAGGCCAGCTCTACGGCGTCCAGCAATCCTACCTGCTGAACACCAACGACCAGCTCTTCACCGTGCACGGCTTTGAGGACCTGATCCTCGCCTATCGCAACGGCGCGCCGATCCGCCTGCGCGACGTCGGGCGCGCGATCGTCGGGCCGGCCGACGTGACGCTGCGCGGCTGGTACGACCACCGGCCGGCGGTCGTGCTCGCGATCCAGCGGCAGCCCGGCGCCAACGTCATCGCCACCGTCGACGGCATCAAGGCGGCCCTGCCGCGGCTGGAGGCGACGCTGCCCAAGGGCATCGACGTGACGATCGCCTCCGACCGGACCCAGACCATTCGCGCCAGCGTCGACGACGTGCAGTTCACCCTGGCTCTGACCATCGCGCTCGTCGTCCTGGTGATCTTCCTGTTCCTGCGCAAGCTGTGGGCGACGGTGATCCCGGCGATCGTGGTGCCGATCTCGTTGCTCGGCACCTTCGCGATCATGGACCTGCTCGGCTACAGCCTCGACAACCTGTCGTTGATGGGCCTGACGATCGCTGTTGGCTTCGTGGTGGACGACGCCATCGTCATGATCGAGAACGTCAGCCGGCACATCGAGGAGGGTTTGGCGCCAATGGAGGCGGCCTTGAAGGGGGCAGCCGAGATTGGCTTCACCATCCTGTCGATCTCGGTGTCGCTGATCGCCGTCTTCATCCCGCTGCTGCTGATGAGCGGCGTGGTCGGCAAGATGTTCCAGGAGTTCGCGGTCACGGTCAGCGTCGCCATCGCGGTGTCCGCCCTGGTCTCGCTGACGCTGACGCCGATGATGTGCGCGCGGCTCCTCCCCCGGCCATCGCTGGAGCGGCCCAACCGGCTATCGCGCGGCCTGGAGCGCGGCTTCGAGGCGGTGCAGACCAGCTACGAGCGCGTGCTCGCGGTCGCCATCCGCTTCCGCCTCGTCACGCTGCTGATCATGCTGGGGACGGTCGCGCTGACGGGGTTCCTCTTCGTCGTCATCCCGAAAGGGTTCTTCCCCCAACAGGACACCGGCCTGATCACCGGCATCACCGAGGCCGCCGCAGACATCTCGCCCGACAACATGGCCCTTCGGCAGCAGGCTGTCATGGATGTCATCGCCGCCGATCCGGCGGTCGACAACGTGACGGGCTACATCGGGCCGGGCGGACCCACCGTGACCGAGAACAACGGTCGGTTGTTCATCCTCCTCAAGCCGCGCGGCGCGCGTGACGTCACCGCCGACCAGGTCATCTCCCGGCTCGACATCAAGCTGCGGCCCATCCAAGGCGTGCACGCCTTCATGCAGGCGACGCAGGACATCAACCTGGTGAGCCGTCTCTCCAAGACCCAATATCAGTACACGCTGACCGACGTGGACCAGAGTGAGCTGGCAAGCTGGTCGCGACGCCTACTGCAGGCAATGCAGCGCCTGCCGCAGGTCACCGATGCGGCCTCCGACCAGGGCGGCGGCGCCAGGGAACTCACCTTGCACGTCGATCGCGACGCCGCCTCCCGCGTCGGCCTGACCCCGGCGATCATCGACCAGACGCTCTACGACGCCTTCGGCCAACGCCACGTCGCGCAAATCTTCACGACGCTCAACAGCTACTACGTCATCCTCGAAGTCGATCCCAAGTTCCAGCTCGGGCCCTTCGCCCTGAATCGCATCTACGTGAGATCCTCGGCTGGCAGCCAAGTGCCGCTCAGTCAGCTGGCGACGGTGGTGCCGAGCGACGTGGCGCTGGCGATCAACCACCAGGGACAGTTCCCGTCCGTCACGCTCAGCTTCAACCTGGCGCCGAACGCCTCCCTCGGTGCGGCGGTGGCGGCGATCCAGCTTGCGCGCGCCGAGCTGAAGATGCCGCCGACCATCGCGGCGAGCTTCCAGGGAAACGCGCAGGCGTTCCAGGCGTCGCTGAGCAGCACGCCGCTCCTCATCCTCGCCGCGCTCGCCGCCGTCTACCTCATCCTCGGCGCCCTCTACGAGAGCGCGATCCACCCGATCACCATCCTTTCGACTCTGCCGTCGGCAGAGCTCGGCGCTCTGTTGACGCTGCTGCTGTTCGGGCGACCGCTCGACGTGATCGGGATCGTCGGCATCATCCTGCTGGTCGGCATCGTGAAGAAGAACGGGATCATGATGGTCGACTTCGCGCTGGAGGCGGAGAAGGCGCGAGGTTTGACGTCGGAGCAGGCGATCTTCGAGGCGTGCCGGCTGCGCTTCCGCCCCATCCTGATGACGACCATGTGCGCGCTGCTCGGCGGCGTTCCCCTGATGATCGGCAGCGGCGCCGGGTCGGAACTGCGGCAGCCACTCGGCTTCGCCATCGTCGGCGGCCTCGCTGTCTCCCAGGTGCTGACGCTGTTCACGACGCCGATCGTCTACATCTACCTCGACGAACTCGGACGCTTGCTGAGGCGCGGCGGGAACGCGACTGAGCATCGGAGGGTCGTGGCATCGGTCGAGCACGTATGAACGGCGCCTTCGGCGGGCACGGGGGGAGACCAGCAACGCGGCGGCTGGGCTCGGCAGGGGATCGGTCGTCCCTTTCAGTTTCTGGATCACCAAGATGGTCGCCACGAGGCTCGGCGAGACCGGCGACGACGCCGTGATGATGTCGCTCGGCCTCGGCGACTTGGTGGGGACGCTGACTTTGCCGTGATCTTGGTCGTTCCCGTCGACGTGCAGATCAGGGCGAAGCGCTTCCGCCCATTCCTGTCCTGGGCCGCGATCGTCGTGGGGATGACGGTCGGGACGACGCTGGCGAACCTCACCGACCGCTCGCTTGGGGCTGACTACCTCGGCGGCTCGCTGATCCATGCATCGATCTGGCGACGAACGTCCGCTCCGCTAGAGTGATAATCACAAGCGGTCGTTCTCCTTCCGGCCAGCATCGGCCATGGCCACCATGCAGATGCTCAGCGCGCCGCGTCCGTGCCAGCCCCCGCCGCGCCGCCCTGCATCGCCGCCGCCAGCGCGTCGCCGATGAGGTTCGTCGCACGCCGCAGCGGGTCGGCGTCGAGGTGCGCGTAGCGCGCTGTGGTCGCCAGCTGCGAGTGCCCCAGCAGCTTGCCAACCACCGGCAGCCCGAGGCTCGCCCCCGCTCCGACCGAGGCGAAGGTGTGCTGCAGATCGTGCAGCCGCACCCCCTCCAGCCCGGCGTGGCGCCCGATCGCCTCCCA
>CALMRL010000621.1 GCA_937873345.1 uncultured Beijerinckiaceae bacterium
CACGCGACTCGCCCATCCCGCCGCCCTGCCGCGCCCCGCGGCGCTTCTCGCCGCAGCGACCCTGCTGCCGCCCGCCGCGCGACCGGCCCGCGCCCAGGCCACGTCCTTCGCCGACCAGATGGACGATGTGCGCAACGCGATGGGTCTCGGCCGCGTCCGACCGCCGATCGACTTCACGCAGCGCGCGCCGATCGTGGTGCCGCCCAGCTACACCCTGCCGCCGCCGGGAAGCGGCGACCCCGACCACATCAGCGTCAACGATCCCGACGTCGCCGCGAGGCGGCGCGCCCTCACCGATCCTCGCCGCCCGGTGCCGCCGTCCGACCCCGGCGCCGCCGCCTCCGGCGCGATGTCGCGTTCCTATCTCGTCGATCCGCCGTCGGGGCTGCGCGACCCCGCCTCCGTCGCCGCCGATATCACGCACGACACCGGCGGGCCGGCCAGCATCAGCCACGGCAAGCCGGCGCGTCACCATCACAAGAAGGCCGCCGAGACCAAGGCCGCCGAGACCGCGGCGCAGTAGGCTCTCCGAGCGTTCTCGCGCCGGTGGAAGCTCGCTTGGGCACGGAAGAGCCGCATGAAAGCGGGCGGCAGGCGCGTCGTTATGCGATGCGCTTTAGGGATGCGCTCGGCGGCGTGAGTGCGCTATGGTCCTTGGCATGTCGCGCACGCTGCCGACGGGAGGCTTCCGCCCGATGACGACCCCCTCGCCGCTTCCCTCCTCCGGCCGCTCCGCCGGCCTGACGCCGGGGAGCGCCGACGCGCAAGGAGCGAGCGCCGCCGCCGTGACCACGGCGCGGCTCGACAACGGCATGGACGTCGTGGTCATCGCCGATTATCGCGCCCCCGTCGTCACCCACATGGTGTGGTACCGCAACGGCTCAGCGGACGACCCGCTCGGCAAGTCCGGCATCGCGCACTTCCTCGAGCACCTGATGTTCAAGGGCACGGTGAAGAACCCGGCCGGTAAGTTCTCCGAGCTGGTCTCCGACCTCGGCGGCCAGGAAAACGCCTTCACCTCCAACGATTTCACCGCCTATTTCCAGCGCATCGGCCGCGACCATCTCGGCGTCTGCATGGCCTACGAGGCCGACCGGATGAAGAACCTCGTGCTTTCCGACGAAGTGGTGGCACCCGAGCGCAACGTCGTGCTGGAGGAGCGTCGCATGCGCACCGACGCCGACCCCGGCGAGATCCTCGACGAGGCGATGGGTGCGGCGGTCTACACCTCGCATCCCTACGGCAAGCCGGTGATCGGCTGGGAGCACGAGATCGAGACGCTCGACCGCACCGACGCCTTCAACTACTACGAGCGCTTCTACACGCCCGAGAACGCCATCCTGATCGTCGCCGGCGACGTCGAGCCCGATGCCGTGATCGCGATGGCGCGCGAAGTGTACGGGTCGGTCGAGCCGTTCGGCACGGCGCCGCAGCGCCGCCGCCCGCTGGAACCGCGCCCGACCACGCAGCGCATGCTGCGCCTCGCCGACGAAAAGGTCGAGCAGCCGCGGCTGCAGCGCATGCATCTCGTGCCGTCCTACCGCACCGCCAAGCCCGGCGAGGCCGAGGCGCTGGAGGTGCTCGCCCATCTCCTCGGCGGCGGCCAGACCTCGCTGCTGTTCCGGCGCCTCGTCGTCGCCGAACGCCTCGCGGTCTCGGCGGGGGCGCACTACATCGGCACTTCGCTCGACGATACGCGCTTCGGGCTCTACGCCGTGCCGGCGCCGGGGGTGTCGCTCGACAGGCTCGAGGCGGCGGTCGAGGCGGTGGTCGCCGGCGTCGCGGCGACCGGCTTCGACAAGGCCGACCTCGCCCGCGCCAAGACCCGGCTGATCGCCGAGGCCATCTATGCCCGCGACAGCCAGATGCTGCTGGCGAACTGGTACGGCGCCTCGCTTGCCACCGGCATGGCGCTGGAGGACATCGCGGCGTGGCCGGATCGCATCGAAGCCGTCACCGCCGCCGACGTGGTGCAGGCGCTCGGCTACCTCGATGCCCGGCGCGGGGTCACCGGCTTCCTGCTGTCGGCCGAGCCGGTCGCCGCCTGAGGGGATTGCGGATCGCATGAGCGGACAAGTGTTGGAGCGCGCCGCCAGGGCGTCGCGCGCGTCGCGGGTGCAGGTGGTGCGCTCGCCCGGCGGCATCGAGGCGTGGCTCGTCGAGGATTACGCGGTGCCGCTGCTCGCGGTGCACTTCGGCTGGAAGGGCGGCGCCGCGCAGGACCCGCCGGGAAAGCCCGGCACCGCCACTCTTCTTGCAGGCCTCATCGACGAAGGTGCCGGCGACCTCGACAGCCAAGCCTTCCAGCAAGCGCTCGACGATCATGCGATCGAGCTTTCGTTCTCGGCCGACCGCGACGCGCTTCAGGGACGCCTGAAGACCCTGTCGCGCCACGCCGGCCGCGCCTTTGAACTGACCGCGCTGGCGGTGAACGTGGCCCGCCTCGACCCGGAGGCGGTGGACAGGGTGCGCGGCCAGATCGCGGCCTCGCTGCGCTTCGAAACCAACGATCCCGAGCACGCGGCGGCGAAGCTGTTCCGCACGCACAGCTATCCCGGCCACCCCTACGGCCGGCCGGTGAAGGGCGACCTCGACCTCATCGCGACCATCACCCGCGACGATCTCGTGGCAATCCGGACGCGCCTGCTCGCCCGCGACAACCTCAAGATTGCCGTGGTCGGCGCCATCGACGCGGAAACGCTCGGGCGCGAGCTCGACCGGGTCTTCGCTCGCCTGCCCGCCCGCGCCGACCTCGCGCCGGTGCCGGTCGTCACGATGAGCAACGTCGGCACGCGGCACATCCGCACCATCGAGCTGCCGCAGTCGACGATCCGCTTCGGCCGACAGGGCCTGATGCGCGACGATCCCGACCACGCCGCCGCGATCGTCGCCAACCACTGCCTGGGCGCCGGTGCCTTCACCTCGCGCCTCTACAAGGAGGTGCGCGAGAAGCGCGGGCTCTGCTACTCCGTGTATTCGCAGAACAGCGAACTCGATCGTGCCGCGATGTTCGTCGGCGCCACCTCGACCAAGAACGAGCGGGCGGTGGAGGCGGTCGAGACGATCCGCGGCGAGATCGACAGGCTCGCCGCCGAGGGCATCGGCGAGGAGGAGCTGACCAAGGCCAAGCAGTACCTCGTCGGCTCCTACGACCTGCGCTTCGACACCTCGCGCAAGATCGCCGGCCAGCTCGTCGGCCTGCAGCTCGACGGCTACGGCGTCGAGCGCCTCGACAGCCGCAATGCCTTGATCGAGGCGGTGGGGGTCGAGGATGCGGCGCGGGCCGCCAAGCGCATGCTCGGCGACGGCTCGCTGCTGATAACCGTCGCCGGCAAGCCGGTCGGCCTCTAGGAGCCTGCCCGGTGCCGGTGCAGCGCCTCGATCCCGTCCTGATCGACCGCATCGCCGCCGGCGAGGTGGTCGAGCGGCCGGCCTCCGCCGTGAAGGAGCTGGTCGAGAACGCCCTCGACGCCGGCGCCACCCGCATTGAGGTAGTGATCGAGGCCGGCGGCCGGCGCTTGATCCGCGTCACCGATGACGGTTGCGGCATGGATGCCCCCGACCTCGCCTTGGCCGTCGAGCGGCACGCCACCTCGAAGCTGCCGACAGGCGACCTCGAGGCGATCGATACCCTGGGTTTCAGGGGCGAGGCCTTGCCGTCGCTCGCCTCGGTCGCCCTGCTCACCGTCTCGACGCGGGTGCGCGGCGGCGACGGGCTGACGCTTGCCGTTGACGCTGGTCGTAAGGGCGCGGTGCGGCCCGGCGCGCAGCCGCCGGGCACTCGCGTCGAGGTGCGCGAGCTGTTTGCCGCGACGCCGGCGCGCCTGAAGTTCCTTAAGTCCGACCGTGCCGAGGCGCGCGCCGTCGCCGACATCGTGAGCCGGCTGGCGATGGCCAACTCAGCCGTTCGCTTCACGCTGGCCGGCGGCGACACCGCCGGCTTCGACCATCAAGCCTGCGCCGGAGACGCCGCCGGCCTGCTCGACCGGCTGACCCAAGTGCTCGGGCGCGACTTCCGCGCCAACGCCCTCGCCGTCGACGCGGCGCGCGAGGGGATCGCCCTCGCGGGCTTCGCCGGCCTGCCGACGTTCCACCGCGGCGACGGCCATGGAGTGCATCTCTTCGTCAACGGCCGCGCGGTGAAGGACCGGCTGCTGGTCGCCGCGGCGCGCGCCGCATATGCCGACGTCCTGCCGGCGGGGCGCTATCCCACGCTCGCCTTGTTCGTCGACTGCGAGCCGGCGGAGGTCGACGTCAACGTCCATCCCGCCAAGTCCGAGGTTCGCTTCCGCGATCCCGGCCTGGTGCGCGGGCTGGTCGTCGGCGCCTTGAAGCAGGCCATCGCCGGGGCGATGCACCGCGCTTCGTCCTCC
>CALMRL010000622.1 GCA_937873345.1 uncultured Beijerinckiaceae bacterium
CTGCTTGGCGGCGCTGGCGGAGGTGGCAGAGCGCCACCCCGGCCGGCTCGACGTGCGCGAGGCCGACGCGATGGCGCTCGACCATGCCGCGCTCGCCGCCACCGACCGGCCGACGCGCGTCTGCGCGAACCTTCCCTACAACATCGCGACGCCGCTGCTCGTTGGTTGGCTGACAGCGGAGCCGTGGCCGCCATGGTTCGACCGCCTCACACTGATGTTTCAGCGCGAGGTCGCCGAGCGCATCGTCGCCACGCCGACCGAGCGCGAAGCATACGGCCGCCTCGGCGTCCTCGCCAACTGGCGCTGCCGGACGCGCATCCTGTTCGACGTGCCGCGCCAGAGCTTCGTGCCGCCGCCCAAGGTCACGTCGAGCGTGGTCGAGCTGATGCCGCGTCCGGCACCTCTTCCCTGCCGCTCCGCCGACCTGCAGGCGGTGACGCAGGCCGCCTTCGGGCAACGTCGCAAGATGCTGCGACAGTCGCTCCGGGCGCTGTCGGTCGACGCCGCGGCCTTGCTGGAGGCGGTCGACATCGAGCCGACGCGGCGCGCCGAGGAGGTGCCGGTGGAGGGCTTCGTCGCCCTCGCCCGCGCCTACGGAGAGTTGCGCTGCAAGGTGTGAACAGGGCGGCGTGTCGCGCCGGGAGCGGGGTGGGCCATCGCGGCGGAACGCGCTAGGTTGATGCCATTCCCCTCGGAGACATACCCATGTTCATCGCGATGAATCGCTTCAAGGTGCTGAAGGAGGAACGGGACGCTTTCGAAGCCCTCTGGCTCGGCCGCGAGTCTCATCTCGACAAGAACCCCGGCTTCATCGAATTCCACATGCTGCGCGGCCCGGAGCGCGAGGACCATCAGCTGTATTCGTCGCACACCATCTGGGCGTCACGCGAAGCGTTCGAGGCCTGGACCCGTTCCGAGAGCTTCCGCGCCGCCCACCGCGACGCCGGGGAGAACCGCAACCGGCGCATGACGCTGGGCCACCCGGAGTTCGAGGGCTTCGAGGTGATCCAGAAGCTCGAGAACGTTGCGCAGAAGGCCGCGGAATAGCGCGCGAACACGTCCTGGAAACGCGAAAGGGCGGACCGTGGCCCGCCCTTTCTGATTTCGGTGGCTGCGCCGGACATGTCCGGCAAGGATCAGTAGCCGTCGCAATAACCGTAGTTATAGCCGTAGGCGCCGCAATCATAGCCGCCATAGCCGTAGCCCAGACCATCAAGCCCGAGGCCGAAGCCGTCGCCGTAGAAGCCGCCGTAACCGGAACCGCGGCGAACGCCGCGGCCGCCGGCGCGATCGAAGCCGACGGATCGGCCGGTCTGCAGGCCGCCGACGCCGTTGCCGCCGCGTCCGGCGAAATCGTGCGAGCCGACGGCACCCATGTGCATTCCGCCACCGCCTCCCATGTGCATGCCGCCTCCACCCATGTGCCCGCCACCGCCCATGCCACCACCCGCATGACCGCCACCGAACGCCATTGCCGGCGCGGCGCCGAGAGCCACCATGGTTGCTCCGGCCAAGATCGTCTTCATTATCGTCTTCATGCCATCCTCGTTGCTGTCCTGAGATGATAATGTCGGGAATGGCGAAACGATCCCTGCGTCGGGCGCGCGGGCGGTATCCCTAGAACGGGATGTCATCGTCGATGATCTCGCTCATCCGCGGGCCGCCGCCGGCGGTGGCCGGGCGCCGTTCTGGCGTGCGCTGCATCGGCGAGGAACGGCCGAAGCTCTGGCCCCCCTCGTCCTCGCCACCCTCGCGTCCGCCGCCGCCGCGGCTGTCGAGCAGGGTCAGTTCGCCACGGAAGCGCTGCAGCACCACCTCCGTGGTCTTGCGCTGGTTCCCCTCTCGGTCGGTGAACTCGCGCGTCTGCAGCTGGCCTTCCAGGTACACCTTCGAGCCCTTCTTGCAGTACTGCTCGGCGACCTTGCCGAGGTTCTCGTTGAAGATCACCACGTTGTGCCACTCCGTGCGATCCTTGCGTTCGCCGGTCCCCTTGTCGCGCCACGACTCGGTGGTGGCGACGGAAAAGGACACCACGGCGTCGCCCGCCCCGGTGCGCCGCACCTCCGGGTCGCGACCGAGGTTGCCGATCAGGATCACCTTGTTGACGCTGCCAGCCATGCGCCGCTCCCATTATCGAAAGCGCGACGGGACGTGAACATCGCGGTCCTGTCAACGCGAGGCCGCGATCGGTTAACGGTTGCCGGTCAGCCCTCCACGGCCACCGTGCGGGATGGTGAATTCCCGGAGCTTCGATCCGCGCAGCTTTTCGGCTGGCCGTCGAGGTCCTGATGGTCTCGCGCTGCGGCTCGACGGCGGCCGGCGTCGCGGCGAGAACGAACGGCATCGCCGCCGCGGCGAGACGCTTGAGC